>JAHJGB010000076.1 GCA_018824725.1 Candidatus Omnitrophota bacterium | reverse complement strand
CCTGAGGTGTTGCCTTTTCCGAATACGCCCGGGATTTTTGTATAGTTCCTAAGCACGCACCCGCGCAATACATCCATTACCTCCATATCCATTGCCTCATTATAAACTATCATCACCATCTTCATACTCTAATCCCCCGTCAAAACAACTATAAAAACGACAATGTTGAATTTATAGTTGTTTGTTTTTAAGTTTTGCCTCAAAGACAGCGTAAAGGGTCGGGACGAAAAGCATTGTGATAAACGTCGACACTGCCAAGCCGCCTATCATGGTGATTCCGAGCGGGTTCCATGTCTCTGACCCTTCGCCCCTTGACAAAGCAAGGGGAAGAAGCCCGGCAAGAGTAGTAATCGTGGTCATAAGAACAGGCCTCAATCTGTCCTTGCCGCCTTGCGTAACCGCATCCATAATATTAAGACCCCTGGCCCTCAGTATATTTATATAACTTATCAATACAATGGCGTTATTCACTACTATGCCCATAAGCATGACCATGCCCAGAAAACTTATTATGCTCAAAGTCGTATTTGTGATAAAAAACGCCGCCAGTACGCCTGTAAAAGTAAAAGGCACGCTGAACATGACAATAAAAGGATCCAATAATGATTCGAACTGCGCCGCCATTACCATATAAACCAGTATCACGCCTATTATAAGCAATAGCGCCAGATCCTGAAACGCCTTTGTCTGCTCTTCAGCGTCGCCGCCGAAATTCACCATAATATCAGAAGGCATGGGCAGATTTTTCAATTCCTTTTTAATACCCTCCACTACTTTTCCTGTAGAACGGCCGTAGGTATTGCATTCCACCTTTACCACCCTTTCCCTGTTCTGGCGCGTGATACTGACAGGGCCTTTTGCCTCTTCTATGTTCGCGAAATTTGCAAATTTTATCTGCTTTTTAGTGAACGGGGACACTACATAAAGGTTTTCAATATCCTCTATTTTAGATCGGGAGCTTTCTTCGAGCCTTACGTATATATCGTAGGTATCGCCTTTTTCCCTGTACTTTGTGGCAGTCGAACCTTCTATGTAACTTTTAAGGGTTGACGCTATAGTCTGCATATTTAATCCCAGGTTCGCTGCCTTCTGCCTGTCCACCTGTATCTTCAGCTCAGGCCTTTTTAACTCCCTTGATATTGAAACATCCACTGCGCCCTGAATCTTTTCCATCATACTCTTAACCTCAAGTGCAAATTTATCAGTATCCTCAAATGAATTTCCTATAATTTCCACCTGTACAGCTTTTCCTCCCATGCCGCTTATGAGCCTGCCCATGGGATTACCTGTTGTAACATCTGTCTTGACTACGCCCGGCAAGTTATTTATGCTTTTTCTTAAACTTTGCGCAACTTCTTTAACAGACCTCTTTCTTTCCGTCTTTGAAACTAGTTTTGCCCCGCACGCGACTATATGAGTACCTGCGGATTGGCCAAGGCTCCTGCCTATTCCTGTCACGTTCCCGCTCCTGACATAAAAATACGCGGCCTCAGGCACTTCTTTCTGGAAAAGGGCTTCCAGCACATTAGCGAGTTTATCTGTCTCTTCCACTCTCGTCCCCATGGGAAGCTCTACATTGATCCTTAAATTGCCTGAATCCTCTTCAGGAGAAAACTCATTCCCTATAAAAGGGATTAAAAATAAACTTGCTATAAATATTAAAGAAAATCCGAATAAAATAATTTTTTTATGCCTCAGGCACCACGCAAGAGAACTTGCATAACGCTCTTCAGTGGATTTGAACATCCCCTCTGACATGTCATAAAATTCCCCGGAAAGGCCTTTTTTTTCAACCCTCAGCTTCAGCCATTTAGAACATAGCATCGGAGTAAACGTAGCTGCTGTAAAAAGAGACGCAATGAGCGTGACAATAATAATAACAGCCAGCTCCTTAAACATAATGCCTGTAACACCTGCTATGAAAAGCATAGGCACGAACACAACCACTGTTGTCAGCGTAGACGCTGCTATTGATAAAAACATCTCTGATGTGCCGTATACGGCAGCCTCAACCTGTCTCTGTCCTCTCTCCATATGACGATAGATATTGTCGACTACAACTATGGCGTTATCCACGACCATCCCGCTAGCTATGGCAAGACTTGTAAGGCTTATG
>JAHJGB010000075.1 GCA_018824725.1 Candidatus Omnitrophota bacterium | reverse complement strand
ATATATTTGAACAAAGCTACAAAGCAGTTTTTGTAGGAACAGGCGCTGGTTTGCCAAGTTTTATGAATATAAAAGGGGAAAACTTCAACAGGGTTTATTCTTCAAACGAGTTGTTAACAAGAGTAAATCTTATGAAGGCGTATTTATTTCCTGAGTACGATACGCCTATCAATATAGGTAAAAAGGTGGCTGTTATAGGCGGGGGCAATACCGCAATGGATTCTGCAAGAGTTTCTTTGAGGCTCGGCGCGCAAAAGGTTTATATTGTCTACAGAAGGACGGAAAACGAGATGCCGGCAAGAAAAGAAGAAATGGAAAACGCAAAAGAAGAAGGCATAGAGTTTCATATCCTTACGCTTCCTAAAAAAATATCAGGAGACGATAAAGGGTTTGTCAATGGCATGGAGTGTATAAAAATGGAACTCGGGGAGCCTGATGATTCCGGAAGAAGAAGGCCTGTGCCGATAAAAGGCTCTGAGTTTACAATGGACGTGGATACGGTAATTGTAGCTATAGGCCAGAGCCCGAATCCCGTATTCTTAAAAGCAACGCCTGAACTTAAGCTGGACAAATGGGATAAAATAATAATAGATCCGGCTACCCAGGCAACCAGCATAAAAGGCGTTTACGCTGGCGGAGATGCTACTGAAGGCGACGATACTGTGATTGCAGCTATGGGCGCAGGAAAGCGCGCAGCAAAAGCAATGCATAAGTATTTAGAAAATGAAAAATAAAAGAGTTCTGGTTGCTATGAGCGGCGGAGTGGATAGTTCTGTAGCCGCAGCTATTTTAAAAGAAGAGGGGTATGAGGTTGTAGGCGCTACCATGAAGATCTGGCCCAAAGAATTGTGCGGCCGGGAAAAAGAAAAGGCATGCTGCTCTTTAAAAGATGTAGAAGATGCCAGGAAGGTTTGCAAAAATCTAGGGATTAGGCATTATGTTTTAAATCTCGAATCTGATTTCCGAAAAAATGTAATAGACTATTTTACAAAAGAATATCTGGCTGGCAGGACGCCTAACCCGTGCATTGTCTGCAATGAAAAGGTCAAATTTGGAACCTTGCTTAAAAAGGCGCAGGCCTTGGATTGTGATTTTATCGCTACAGGCCATTACGCAAGAATAGAACGAAACAGAGGCTACAGATTAAGAGAGGCTGTTGATAAGACAAAAGATCAGTCATATGTCTTGTTTTCGCTTAGTCAGAAGCAGATCAAAAAAATACTATTGCCGGTAGGCAGTCTTACCAAAGATAGTGTAAGGGCCAAGGCAAAACAAATCGGCCTGCATGTATCAGAAAAGCCTGATAGTCAGGAGATATGTTTTGTTCCGGATAATGATTATTCTGAATTTATAAAAAAATACTGCAGGCTGGAGAGTAAAAAAGGAGAAGTGCTAGATAGTTCCGGGACATTATTGGGCTATCATCAGGGTTTTTGGAATTTTACTATAGGCCAGCGCAGAGGGCTCGGGATAGCTGCCAGAAATCCTTTGTATGTTATAGAGATAAGAGCAAAAGACAATGTTATTGTGGCAGGTGAGGCAAATGATGCGAAGAAAAAAAGATTCCTGGTAAAAGGCATGAACTGGCTGATAGAAGCAATTAAAAAAGAAACGGAGTTTGAAGTAAAAATAAGATACAATCATAAAAAGTCGCAGGCTTCTATAAAGGATATAGGCGGCAATAAACTAGAAGTGGATTTTAAGGAACCGCAGAATGCGATAACGCCCGGACAGGCAGCTGTTTTTTACGATGGTGAATACGTGGCAGGCGGTGGCTGGATAGACCAAATCCTTGGCTAAGGACAATGGAAGCCGTGATGGGAGCCCGACTCCCATCATTTTTGTGTTGAGGCTTATGATGGGAGTCGGGCTCCCATCACGGCGCAGAGGTAATGGTTATGGGTAAAATAATAGAACTAAAGAAGGTTTTAGCAAGGCTTGGAAGCGTAGTTATTGCTTTTTCAGGAGGGGTGGATTCAAGTTTCCTGCTTAAAATTGCAAAAGATACCCTGCCAGAAGAGGATGTCCTGGCTGTTACTGCTATGTCAGAGACATATACCGGCTCTGAACTCAGGCAGGCAAAGAAATTTGCTAAAGATTTGGGCGTGGCGCATAAAATAATTTATACAAATGAACTGAAAGATAAGAATTTTACGAAAAATCCTGTAAACAGGTGTTATTACTGCAAAAAAGAGCTGTTTAAAGAATTGGACAGGATTAAGAAAGAAAATGGTTTTAATTATGTTTTAGACGCGTCAAACACTGATGATGTAAAAGATTACAGGCCAGGCAGTAAGGCAAAAAAAGAATTCGGAGTCAGGAGCCCTCTTATAGAGGCGGGTATTTCAAAAGACGAGATACGAAAATTTTCCAGGAAATTAAAATTAAATACTGCAGATATGCCTTCAATGGCATGCCTGGCTTCCAGATTTCCGTACGGTAAAAAGATAAATAAAAAGGCATTAAGAAGAATAGAAGCAGCTGAAAATTTTATAAAGAGCCAGGGCGTGCTGCAAGTAAGGGTGCGCTGTCATAATAACATAGCCAGGATCGAGGTAGAAAAGCAAAGCATAAAAAGGTTTGTGAATAGTAAATTTTGTGATAAAATAACAAAACGTTTAAGGCGTCTCGGGTTTAAGTATATAACGTTGGATTTAGAAGGATACAGGACGGGGAGTCTTAACGAAGTGTTGAAGTAGGTCCTTCAGCTGCTCCTTATTCAGTCGCAGTTTCAGGATCGAATTTTGTTTCACAAAATTCGGCGGCGTAGCTCAGCCTGGCAGAGCAGTCGGCTCATACCCGGCGTGTCACTGGTTCAAATCCAGTCGCCGCTACCAAATAAAACATATAATGCCCATCATTTTCCCTGACAAAGTAAAGTCTACTATCAGAAAATATAACATGCTGGAAAAGAATGACAGGATTCTGGTCGGCGTTTCCGGAGGGCCTGATTCAATCACGCTGCTCCATGTCCTTAATAGCCTGAAAAAAGAATATTCATTAAATATTATTATTGCGCATCTGGATCATAAGTTCAGAGGCGAAGAATCAGCAGCTGACAGGAAATTCTGCGAAGACCTGGCGAAGAAATATAATCTCGAGATTATGTGGGAAGAAATAGATGTGCCGGGAATAGCGAAAGAAAAAGGCATTTCCCCTGAAGAGGCTGCCAGGTTGGCGAGATATGATTTTTTTAAACGCGCGGCAAAAGAAAAAAATATAGATAAAATAGCAGTCGGCCACACAAGAGATGACCAGGCTGAAACAGTGCTTATGAGAGTCATAAGAGGCGCTGGAATGAAAGGCCTCGGAGGCATAAGTCCTGTCAAAGAGATGATGGGCAATGAAGCCCACCCGGGCTCAAGCCCGGGGTTCCTTGGGCGGAATACTGAGCGGCCATTGCCCATTCGCAATCTGAAGGGTGTGGTTTTGTGGCCGCGAATGTATAAAATAATAAGGCCTTTAATCGAGGTATCCAGAAAAGATGTGGAAGATTTTATAGTAGAAACGGGCCTTAGATTCAGAAAAGATTCTTCCAATGAAAAAACTATTTTTACAAGAAATAAGATCAGGCTGGAACTGATCCCGCTACTGGAAAAAGATTTTAATCCAAATATCAAAGAAGTCCTCAGTAATATGGCGGAGAACCTGCAGATCGAAAATGAATTTTTAAGCAAGTACGCAAAGAGAAAATTTAAAAGCGTGTCGAAAATCAGGCAAGAGCAAATCCTGATAGACAGCAAAAAATTTAAAAAACTTCCGGAAGCAATAAGAAAAAGAGTTTTAAGAGCTGCCCTGGAGGAACTCAAAGGAGATTTAAGAAGGCTTACGTATCAGCACTGGAAGGAGATAGAAGAATTAATTGATAATAGACCGGTAAATTCAATAGTTGACCTGCCCGCAGGCATAAGCATCGCAAAAAATAGAGGGATGCTTATTTTGTCCAAATCAGCAGACTGAAATTGATGGAAGCCCGACTCCCATCATAAACTGATGGGAGTCGGGCTTCCATCAATTTCAGTCTGCTGATTTGGACAAAATAAGCATCCCTCTATTTTTTGCGATGCTTATGCCTGCGGGCAGGTCAACTATTGAATTTACCGGTCTAT
>JAHJGB010000074.1 GCA_018824725.1 Candidatus Omnitrophota bacterium | reverse complement strand
TCACCCTTATTCATACAGTTAAAAAAGTTCTGGCCAGCGGGCTTGGCTTACTGGGCGTAACTGCGCTTGAGAAGATGTAATGAAAAGCGCTGGCGCAGGCCTAAAGAAAAGCCTCGCCGATTCGAGCGAGCATGGTGTCCTGTCAGGCAGGTCTGAGGCGCATTTGAGAGGTTTCGGCATAATAGATTCTTTATGGAAGCGCACAAGGGATTACGGCAAAGTTTTTTATACTGTCAAGACTACTTTCAGTATAAAAAACAAGTCGTAAACCGTAGCGGCCGGCGAAACACTCTCTGCGCCGAATGGCCCCAGCTGCCGCAGGACACCGTGCCCGCTCGAATCGGCGAGGCTTTTCTTTAGGCCCGCCAGGACTGACCATGTCATATATTCTATTCCAATGCTTCCATGCCCCTGCGGCATATCTCCTTTGCGTAATCCGTCCACGCGCCTGTCCCCCAGTAGCGGAAGCAGCTCGTCTGCGATAATAAAAGATAAAAAAGCGCGTCTTTATATTTTTTATCGGATTTATCCGCATTTTTATTATCAAATTTTTTATGAAACTCTGAGCTGAGCCGGATTATCGGGTCCATTATATCCTGGTAACCGCTGACCCAGTCTTTATCATTTGTCCAGGACGCCTTTTCCAGGCTAAAGCCCGGATATTTCTGCTTCACCTTCTCAATAGCCCTATCGCTAGCGCCGTGAGAATAATCTTTTACGGATTCCCATATCTTACTCTGCGAAACAGGCTGCACCGGCATAAAAGAGCTTTCTTTGAGGCCTGAGCGTTTTACAAATTCCAGATACTCTGTCCCGTTCATACCTATTGTGCCTTCTCTGCCGATTTCTTGAAAAACTATTTTATACATATTCGGAAACTCATTCATCATGACCCCGCCGTTTTCCCCATCCCCTATCTGCGCCACAAAAGCCGGCAGGTCAATCCCGCAATATTTTTCATTGCCCAAACCTTTAGCTTCGTAATACGGCTGCATCTGGCCGATCAGTTTATTGTCAGAGCCCTGGGTTTTTATAATGGCTATTATTTCAAGCTTTTCCCCGAGAGAATTTTTAGCGATTAATTTATGCGGAAAATGCGGCCTTCTTACAGGCGTGCCGTCCAGATTTTCTATTGTATGCTCCTGGACCATGAGCCATTTATATCCGCACTCTTTCAGGGCCTTTACATATTCAAAGCACACGTCAGGATGTATGGGCAGGTGCATCTCAGGCGCAGAAAAACCTTTTACCCTCTCCAGGGCTTTTTGGCCGAATATTAAGGCAAAATGTTCCTGCCATTCTTGTATATGAAGCCTGATATCAGGCACAGGCGTGGAGCTGACAACAGCATGCGACCACATTGTCCCAAGCCACTCAACATAGTTATAATATTTTTTGTCGCAAGTGACAAGTCTCAGATTATCCAAAACCCCTTGCTCGCCCATATCCTTGAGGCCCCAGAGAAGATTTCCTGAATAATCCAGCATGATTCTGGGATTTTTACCCTGATCCGCAAATTCTCTTATAAAATCAGACATCCTGGTATAACAATTCAAAAATACAGGCGCGTTATGGTTATCTCCTATATTCTGATGCTCCATCATATACTGCAGATTGGAAATGAGCTTTGCTGTCCTGAGGTCATTTCCGCCAGCTGGAATTATAGGCTGATGCATATGAAGCGCTACGCCAAAACACGATTGTATACTCATGCCGCTCCCTCTTTTATCTTTGCCTGGACATAATACTCAGCGCAATTCATGTCAGAAAAAATATTATCCCTTGACTCAACCTCTCTAAGCCACTCTTGATCAATAGAGCCGGAGAGCATATCCTTATAAATATGCGTAAATCTGTTTATGTGAAGCTTGACTCTTTTATTGGCGTATTCTACCATGGTGCCTGTTTTCATTATGAACGGCCAATCGCTTGCCTGCGCCAGGAGAAGTTCTCTTGCTGCCTGATTCAGCGCCCGCCTTGCAAGGTCATTTCTGCCTTTATCCATGCAATTAGAAAATTTTTCAGCCAGTTCTTTCATCCTCTCGCCTGCCACATGCAGATGCCTGTATATCCAGTCATTGCTTCCTTCCAGCCAGACCTCGTTATAGCCTTTATATCCCCAGGTGGATGTTGACGGGACAGACATCTGGTTTACGGGATATTCTCTCAGGTAATCTGACGGCGTAGCAAGTTTTACTGTTTTCTGGTCATACGCGATTTTACGTATCAAAAAATCTATCCACATCGGGCCTTCAAACCACCAGTGGCCGAATAATTCCGCATCATAAGGAGAAATAATCATGGGTTTTCTGTCCATATGATACGCGATACTCTCTATCTGTTTTTCGCGGTTAAACATAAAGTTTCCCGCATGAATAGCTGCTTTTTCCTTAGCCCATTCAGGCACATAAGGCTCTTTATAGTCGGTATTGCCCGTGATCCTCCAGTATTTAAGGCCTGTATTTATCCTGAACCCTATGGGATGTATGTAAGGTTTTATATAATCATATTCCAATTCATGCCCTATGTCCCTGTAATATTCCCTGTAATCAGGGTCTCCGGGATAACCTTCTTTTGAGCTCCACACCTGTTTGGAAGATTCTGAGTCTCTTCCGAATGCGGCAACGCCTGAAGGGCAGTATAAAGGCGCGTATACGCTGTATCTTGGTTCAGGATCCGCATTTACAATACCGTGCGAATCCACAAAGAAATATTTAATACCTGCTTCTGCTAAAAAATTATCCACACCGGGCGTATATCCGCATTCAGGAAGCCAAAATCCTACAGGATCCCTGCCGAATGTCTTTCTGTAATGATCCACTCCTATTTTTACCTGAGCTGCTGTGTATGTCGGGTTTACGCTCAATATGGGCAAAAATCCGTGAGTGGCGCACGAAGCAAGGATCTCAAGAAACCCCAGATCCTGGAATTTTTTAAACGCAGACACCAGGTCTCTTTTATATTTATCTGCGAATATTTCTTTTGACTCTACAAATTTCCTGTAATACATCAAGGCAAGGCTGTGATATTTAGGGTCAAAGCCTGTGCGTTGAACCTCTTTGTCAGCGAGTTCTATTAATTTATCTATATGCCTGATATATCTATCCTGGAGAAGTTCATCCCGGAGCATTGAGACAAGCGTAGGTGTCAGGGACATTGTAATGCGGAAATCCACACGGTCTTCTACTAATTTTTCAAAGACCTGTATAAGAGGTATATAAGTTTCTGTAATAGCTTCGTAGAGCCAGTTTTCCTCGAGGAAATTTTCCTCTTCAGGATGTCTGACAAATGGCAGGTGCGCGTGAAAGACTAAACATAAATAACCTTTATGCATAGGAAGTTTTACGCTCTACCTGGGTTGAAATTTTTCTGGTATCTATTTTATCTTTTGAAGTGGCTGTAAATGGTAATGGGATTTTCCCGTCCGGAAGCGCTAATCTCATACTGAAAGTCCCGTCAGGCCTGAGGTCTACTTTTTTATCTCCCAGCTTTACCTCTGCATCAGGCTCTGTGCGGCCGTATACTATAAGCTCTGCGCCTATCTCAAAAAAGAATTTGCGTTTTTTATCCGGCTGTACAAATTCGCTCGCGCCGCCCTGAAGGTTTTCGCTGCCTCCCAGATACGCAAACTCAGAGGCCCCAATCATGACCTTTCTGCCAAATTTTGCGTTATGCAGCCTTTTAAAATAAAGCAGGTCATGCCATTCTTTTCCGGGCATATTGGAATATAGATATCTGTAAAGCTTTTTTTTGGAAATCCTGGAAAACATTCTCTTCCTTAATAAAGGAGAAAATCTTGAGTAATAAGCCCTCAGGTCTGCCTCTGTAAGATAAATCTTTCTTCTGGATACGGCTGAATAACTAAATCTGCCTGCTGCGTCGTATTGGACAGCTCCTTGGGTTCTATTGTCTTTGATATCCGAACCAGATGCGACGGGAAAACTATCTTCCTGAGCCAGGTCCATCCATATCTCTTCAAACCTGTTAGACGAACCGGAACGCGGGGTATGCGCAAAATTAGACCTGGCCATAGGAAAAAATCTGCCGGAGTGATGAATTATCCCTATTTCCCCCAAGTATGATGCATTGTCATTCCAGATGCTTATATACCAGTTATTAGAATGACGGCCTACTTCTATATCAAACCAATGGTTGGCATTAAATCCGTTAAAATCTTTATATGTTACGTCATACATGCGGACTACAAATCTTGTGCCGGCCAGATTGCCGCCTAACTGACGCTTCACATCTTCTATTGAACTATCAGCTATTTCCCAGTAAGCGTATATCCAGAATGGGTCCTTAGCTATCAAAGTAATCCTTGTTGTGGTGTTGTAAGTAGGAAGTTCGTATTCATTTATTGTTATAGGCCGGGAGGCGCTTTTGCCTTCCTGTATTGCGCAGGAAGGCTCTATTGCAACAGCCAAAGGATTAGGAGCAGCGGGAAGAGAAGGTTTAGTTTTCACCTTTCTTTTTGCGTCTCTGACAATGGCCTCTCTGCCGTTTTTATAAACGCGCTCTATAGGCGCTCTTTTTTTAAGTTTTATTTTTTTACCTGGCATATACGTCCATGACCTGGTCAGCTACTGCGTCCCAGGAAAAAGCGGTTTGAACTGCGATCCTGCCGTTAGCTCCCATCCATCTTGCGTGGTCAAAATCCGAAAATACAGTTCCTATCCCCCACGCTATTGACTCAGGATTTGCGTATACCTTTAAACCCGTAATATCGTGCCAGATTATCTCGCCCGGCCCGCCGTTTGAAGTAGCTACCACAGGCTTTCCTGCGCTCCATGCCTCCAATAGAACTATCCCGAAAGGCTCGTTTCTCGAAGGCATGCACACAACGTCTGTTGCTTTATAGAGGTCAGAAAGCTTCCAGCCATTGTTAAAACCTATGAACCTCGTAGCGTGATGAACATTAATTTGTTTCGCCCTGTCTTCCACGCCCCAGCGCATCTCTCCGTCTCCTACAAAAACAAATTTTGCATTATTGTAATATTTAAGTATGTGCGGTATGGCCTCTATCAAAAGATCCGGGCCTTTTTGATAAACAATCCTGCCTACGAAAAGCACCATGGGATCCATGGGCCCTATTCCGTAATAACGCCGAACTGCGCAGGGGTCTATAAACCCGTCAAAATTCCTGTAATTAACACCATTATAGACAACATCCACTTTCCAGTCAGGCGCGTTATACATCCATTGTATTTCTCCTTTAATAGCCCTTGACACAGCTATCACATGGTCAGCGCAGTACGTGCCATGCCTCTCGTGATCCCTGATCCTCGCGGAATTTCCGTCATTGAAGTTATTCCCGCACCTGCCGTATTCAGTTGAATGGATAGTAAGAACAGCTTTAGAAGGCCGCACCTGCTTTATCCAAACTATTGCGTTTGACGTAAGCCAATCATGGCCATGAATCACATCGAACGGCCCGGTAACGTTTTCCGTCTGGAAAAATGTATCAACAAAAGAGCGGCACATGTTGTTTATTGCTTCCACAAAATCAAAACTCTCGCTAAAAGGGCACCTGTGGTAATGCACGCCGTAAATGTGCTCGTACCGTGCCTGATCATGGCTTCCGAGCCGCGTAAAAACATGGACCTCGTTGCCTTTACGCTCAAGAGCAGACGCAAGTTCTGTAACGTGCACGCCAACCCCGCCCACGCAAATAGAATGCATGGATTCCCACGAAAATATCGCTATCCGCATATTCCCTTTTTATAATTCTATAACTGAATTTTCTGTGCCGAAAGTATTTACTGCGAAAAGATTATTCAAAGGGTCTCTCTGCCAC
>JAHJGB010000073.1 GCA_018824725.1 Candidatus Omnitrophota bacterium | reverse complement strand
TTCCCTTCCAGTATCTCGTAACACCTGGGATGCGTGAGAATCGCGATATACGAATCGGTATATTTTTCTCTTACTGCCCTTATAAAAGGCGTTGCAAAAAGCGTATCTCCCAACCAGTTAACATTTACGATAAGTATGCGCTTCATCCGACCCTCAATCTTTATCCCTGTGTTCCTTGATCCAGGTGTAAAAGCCTGTTATCTCAAACCAGAATACAAATAAATTATCTGAAGTACTGGATATCCTGAGCCGTTTCATGGCAAATATATCGTGCTTTGGGTATTTTTTCCCCGGATTTGTCGCAACTGCGATTTTATACCCTGCCTGCGCAACTTTTTCCCTGACATCTTTATTGAATCCCCCCAGAGGATAACTGAAACTAGCTACTTCTTTATCCAAATGGCTTTCTATCGCAATCTTTGAATCTCGTATCTCTTGATCGAGTCTCTGTACCGGCTGCGTAGGAAGCCAGGAATGAGTCATTGTGTGGCTGCCTATTGTAATAAAACCGCTTTCAGACATCTCTATAATCTGGCTCCAGGTAGCATATCCATCTGTGCCGACTAATGCAGGGATTATAAAAATAGTGGCATGCAGGCCAAGCTGTTTTAAAACAGGAAATGCGCTGATGTAATTACTCTCATATCCATCATCGAAAGTAATAGCTATTGTTTTTGGAGGAATTTTGTACATTCGCGGCCACAAAGGCCGCTCAGTATTTCGCCCAAGAAACCCCGGACTTGAGCCCGGGTGGGCTCCATTTTCCTTTATCATGCCGGTTAGTTCTTCAAGTTTTACAACGTTATAATGCTGATTTTTTAAAAAGCTCATCTGTCTTTTGAAACTCTCCGGAGAAACGCTTAATCTCGAAGTAGCGCTGTTACCGTCTATTTTATGATACATAATAATCGGAACTACATACTGAGATTTGGCCCAAAAAACAACAACTATTGCAATGATTACAAAAACGCCTGTGATTATGCTTTTTCTAAATCTTTTCATTTGATATTATCCCCTTTAGGCACACTAAAGTGTGCCCTACAGCTGCTGTAAGCTGCTATTGTCTGCCCTACAATTTTGTCGCAAAGGCCTTCATGAACAGGCAGGTTAAAACCTGCCTATTCTCGGCCTTCGCCTTTACCTAATGCTTCTCTATAAACGTTTTCCGTCCTGTCAACCATCCCATTTATAGAAAATTTTCTTATCACTATTTCTCTCGCAGCCTGCGACATTTTAGCATATAGCGCCTTGTCCTTTAATAGCCTTAAAACAGGTTCTGCTAAAAGTTCCGGCTTGGACGGTTCCACAAGAAAACCATTCACATTATTCTCAACAACATTTGAAATTCCTCCCACATCAGTAGCCACAACAGGTTTTCCTGAAGCCATAGCCTCTAGAAGCGCCAAACCAAGCCCTTCCCGTCTGGCAGGCGTAAACATAAAAACATCCATAATAGCCAACGCATTCACTGTGCTCAGCTGCGGCTTAATGAATACTACATTATCGGAAAGGCCAAGCCTTTGGCTGAGCTTTTCTATCTCCTGCCTTTTATCTCCATCGCCTGCAAAAACAAGCTGCACATTGGGCTTTTCTTTGAGTATCTTGAAGAGCGTATACAAAAGCGTATCGTGCCCCTTATCAGGAGTAAACCTGGCTATCATACCTATCACGCTGTAATCCCTTTTGATCCCAAACCTGTCCTTTAATTTATCCTTTTCATCCTCTGAGAAATCCCTGAGAAACCTCTTTATCTCTATGCCATTATATATCATTGAAACCTTATCTCTATCCACTCCGAAATAATTTATAAGGTTTTCTTTTACCGCATCGCTTATTGCAATAACCCTGTCTCCCCACGCCGGCAGTAAAACCCTGCCTATATTTTTATTAAAAAACCCGTGGCATGTTGTAACCAGCCGGGCTGCGCATCTTTTTGATACAAAAAATCCTACAACCTGCGTAATCCTTGTCTGGCTGTGCACAATATCTATACGAAGCCTTTTAGCTATTTTTGTAATATCAAAGATAGCCCTGAAAACCTTTGGGCTTAATTCAGATTTTGTCAATATGTCTATATTTATATGAGAAACTCCTGACTGCGCCAGCTCAGGCACAAGCATGCCTCCTCCGGATGCGACAAAAACTTCATGCCCCTTTGCTTTCAGCGCCCTTGCAAGGCTGACAGTATAAGTGCTGATCCCGCCGATATTCAAATGGGTTGTAAGTAATAAAATACGCATAACTATTATGGTTAACTCAAAAGTAAAAACTAAAAAGTCAAAATTACAATTAAAAATTTAAAACTTTTTATTTTAAATTTTAACTTTTGAGTTTTGGTTTTACCTTTTTACTTTACATCATTTTTTCTGTCTTCTATCCTCTTCATCGCTAATCTATACACCTCTTCCACGCTGATACTCTTCATGCATTTTGTATGTTTACATTTAGTCTTATAGCAAGGGCTGCATTTAAGGTCTTTCCTTATAACAACCCCCTTTTCATTTGGTTCAAAATGCCTGGCAGGATCAGTCGGCCCGAACAAGGCTATAAAATCAACTCCCATGCTTGAAGCAACATGCATCGGCGCGCTGTCGCCTGTTATAAAAACCTTGCATCGTTTTATAAGCGCGGCGAGCTGCGTCACGGACGTCTTCCCTATCGCATTCACAGGCTTGGTGGAAGAGACTTTAATAAAGTCTCTCGCTAAATCAGCTGCATCATTTGACCCTATGAGAACCACCCTTATGTCTTTTTCCGCAAGCATGTCAGAAAGCCTTGCAAAATTTTTCAAAGGCCATCTCTTAGTCTCCCACCTGCGGCTGGAACCTATATTGATACCCGCTAAAATCTGGCTGTCGCTGACCCAAGCGTTTTTCAATAAAGCGTCTATATATGAAAAATCATCTCTCGAAGGCCATATCTCAAGATATGTAGAAGCCCCCATCGTATTTATCTTCATGCTCTTAAGCAGCCTGAATTGCTCGTCCAATGGTGTAGCTTTTATATCCAGATATTTTATACTTTTGTTTATAAAAAAACTCCACTTCCTGTTATCATAACCAAATCTCTCGGGTATAGCTCCTAGCCATGAAATCAGATGGCTGGTTCTATTATTCTGAAAGTCTATAGCCTTATCAAAATTCTTCCGCCTTAAGATAGCGGATGTTTTCAATAATCCTTTCAGGCCCCTGTCCCGGCCTTTTTTATCATACAGAATCAATTCGTCTATATAAGGGCAATTTTTAAGTATATGCTTAGCCTCAGCCCCGATCAAAACGCTTATATGGGCCCAGGGAAAATGATTCTTGAGGATCCTCAAGCTTGGGACAATCAGCATCACATCGCCTATAGCCCCGAATTTTATAACAAGTATGTTTTTCTTTCTGCAGGCCTCCTCGTAAACTTTTACAGTATCCTCTGTCATTTTTACAAGGCTGTATTCCCTTTCTATTTTTTTCCTGGCTTCTATTGCAATATTTTTGGACAATTCCCTGTCCTTTAATACCCTTATTATTGAATTAACCATTTCAAGTATATCCCCGGGTTTTACCAGAACTCCCGTATGGCCATCTTCTATAATCTCCATTGCGCCGCCTATGCGGGTAGCTATAACAGGCACGCCGCTAGCCCCTGCTTCAATAATAACCCTTCCGAATGCCTCCCGGCCTATTGAAGGAAGCACCAGAAGATCAAGTCCGGACATAATTTTTGGTATATCATATTGCGCGCCTAAAAATTCCACATATTTTTCTATCTGAAGCTGTTTTGCAAGGGACTTTAAATTCTCTATATACCCGGGCTTGTCTTTAGGGGCATCACCTACTATCAAGATCTTCACTTTAGGAAACAGCCTCACGACCCTGGCTATTGCCTGAAGAAAAAAACCATGCCCCTTTATCAGAGTAATCCTGCCCACGACTCCAATCTTATATTCTGACTTTGAAGAAGCGGTCGGCATGTTAAATTTAAATTTATCAAGGTCCACACCCCTGGGTATCAGTTTGATTCTTTCATAAGGCACCTTGAAATCTTCTATCATGTGCCTGCCTATGACAGAACTCGCAACAATCACAAACTTTGCCCATCCTGTTACGCGGCTTATAAAATGATTCGAATAATAGCCGTGGGCTGTTGTAATAAACTTAGCGCCTGTGTGCCTTGCCGCAAAAAATGCGATTATGTTCGGGATGCGGGAACGGCTATGCACAATATCCACCCGCTCATCTTTTATAATCGCCTCCAGCTTTTTTATTGAATCCAGGATTGTAAACAGAGATTTTTTATGGACAGGCAGCTCAATGTGTTTAACATTTATTTCTATCAAATTCTTTACTAGTTTCCCCCCTCCGGACACGACAATAACCTTATGCCCTCTTTTAATAAGCTCTTTGGACAGATCAACCGTGCCAGTCTCCACCCCGCCCACATCAAGTTTTGGAAGAATCTGAAGAATGTTCATAGTATTATAATTAACTCAAAAGTAAAAACGAAAAAGTCAAAACCACAATTAAAAATTCAAAACCTTTATTTTGACTTTTTACTTTTGCCTTTTGACTTTTTTAGTTTTGCCTTCTTACTTTTGACTTTTTACTTTAAACTATCGATTCTAATCTTTGCGCGATCTTCTCCCTATCATCCAGCCTCTTAATCTCCGGCCTTGTCTCCAGAATTTCTTTTACCTTATTATATATTTCATCAGGCGCTGCGGTTTGTATATATCCCTGGTTTTCTAAATTTAAAACCATCTTTATGTATTTTCCCTTTTCACCTTTAACCTTTAACTTTTCACCAAAAACTATGACATTCTTCCCCGAGCTCGCTGCCTCTGATATCATAGACATGCTTTCCGGAGAGGTTACTATAATATCGCTCAATCCAAATATGCCGGCTACGGCGCCTTCTATATTTTTTTCATTTGCAATAATAAGCAATTTACAGCGTTTATTATTATTCAGTTTTTGTTTTAATAATACATCTATCTTCGATGAAGTCCTTCTGGACGTGGAAATAAATATATCTAAATCCTTTTCTTCACAGATTTTTATAACCCCGCCTATGACTTTTTCAACGTCTTCTTTCTTTAATTCAAAACCCTTTGCATTTCCGCCTATTAATACGCCTATTCCTCCCCTATCGCCCTTTATCCTCCCTAATTTACCCTCAGCTTCTTTGACCGCGCACTCTGTGATTCTATTCGGCGCGCCTTCTGTTATCAGCATATTGTATTTAATATTGCTGTCCGCATCATGGCGCGCCAGGATAATTAAATCTATTTTTTTACCTTGGCCAGGCCCGGGCTTCATTATCACCACATTCTTGGCGTTATTCTCATATTTTAGAAATATATTTGGGGCAATAATAGACGCTCCGCAGGAAATAATAATATCCGCGTATTTATTTTTTACGTTTTCAAAAGATTCCCTGGCTAAGCAAAACTTAACACATCTCAAGCACCCCTGGCATCTTCGGGAAGCAAAAATACTCGTAAGGTTTAAAAGCATCTTCGTAAATCTATTCTTAAATTTTATTTCTGCTGTATGGACTTTAACAATGGTCTTTTCTTTTATCCCTCTAGCCTCGAACCTCGAGCCCAGAGCATCTCCTATCATCTCCGCTACTCCCATTGCCTGATTAAGATGCCCTGCTTTTCCGTCTGTCAGAACCAGTACGTTACGCTGAGGCGTCGTTTTCCATCTTTTATGAGCCCACAGCCATTGTTCCGGGAATTTTCTTACCTGATCTTCCAGGATACTTGCTATCCTTTGGAGATTAACTTTTACATCTTTCTCTCTATCTCCTGTATTCACAAGTTCGAGCGGTTCTCCTGCCCTGGCTATATGTTTATCAATCCCAACTCTAGTAATAAAAGAAGGGAGTATGACTGCGCCTGTCTTTGCACTAAAGGCTATTATACCCTGAGCATTCGAGGCAGGCCTGTTGAAAAAATCCACAAACACGCCGTTCGCTCCGGCATCCTGGTCAGAAAGCATTGCGACTATGCCGTTACTATGCAGGGTTTTGATTATATCTTTTACCGAGAACCCCTTTGCTATGACCCTGCATCCTGTTGACTGCCTGAATTCATTAAGAAGATTGTTTAATCTTTCGTATTTCTGCTCGCGCGCGAATACAGACATGGTATAGCCGTTCAAACTTGCGGCTAGAGACGCTATTTCCCAGTTCCCAAAATGAGCCGTAAGCACTATCACGCCTTTTCCTTTTTCCAGGCCGGATTTAATCGTATCCGCATTTTCAAGTTTTACGTGGCGCTCCAGGTAATCCTTGGCCATAAAAGGCAGTTTTAATAACTCTATCACGTTCATGCCCAGATTCTCAAAATGCGCTTTATTTATTCTTTTTAACTCCCTGCAGGATTTTTCCGGGAATGCGGCTTTTAGATTAGCATACGCAATCATCCTGCGTTTTATATTGAAAAAATATACGGTGTCGCCCATCCGCCTAGCCATCCATAATGCAAGCCTCAGCGGAACAAACCGTAACGAAACGCTGAAGGATTTAACTATTATAAATCCCGAAAAGTCTATTATAGAATCCATCTTCATTTTCAATTATCTCCAGCCTCACTTTTAATGCCAGATATTTCTGCCCCTTAAGCTTAACTGCATCTTTCTCGGTGATAACCACTGTATCAAGCTGATTTTTTTTACAATAACCTTCTATCTGCGCAACATCCTTTTTTGTATACAGATGATGGTCCCTGAAAATAAAGTGCTTATTGATTTTCAGCCCCAGGCGCAAGATTGTCTTTTCGAAACATTCAGGGCTGCCGATCGCTGAAACCAGCACCAGCTTTTTATTTTGCAGCTCGCCTATATTCACCTTTTCTTCATTTATGAGTCTGTAAAAATATAAAGGCCTGTGTATGGCTTTTGCTATAAGGGCCCCTGGATTTATGAATTTTAATTTCTTTTCCAATTTTTCCAATTTATTTTTATCCGAAACCAGGTCTGCCTTTGTTATTAAAAATACATCCGCCCTTTTAAGCGAACCAAGGCCTTCGCGTAATGAACCTGCGGGTATCACCCATCCGTTTCCAAAAGGCTTTGTGGCATCCAGGCAGACGATATCCAGATCTCTTCTGAGCCGCCTGTATTGAAAGCCGTCATCCAATATAAGAGTATCGGAAAGATGATTCTCTATGGCTTCTACGCCCGTCTTAACCCTGTCTTTTCCCACCAAAACCGGCACTTTTGAAGTTAATTTCGGGAGAAGCTCTGACTCGTCGTTTCCATACCCTCTTATCAGAATGACAGGCCTGCGGTTTTTTCCGGAAACCAGGTCCGCGATAAAAGCTACTACAGGGGTCTTGCCTGTCCCTCCCCATGTAATATTTCCGACGCTTATAACCTTTGCGTTTATTTTATATTTCCTGAATATGCCCAGCTTGTAAAAAATATTGCGGATAGACATAATAAGGAAATATATAAACGAAAATGGGATACACAATAAAAAAAACGCTTTTTTTAAAATCATGTTTTCCTTATGCGGTATATATTTATGCTATATTCAATATATGATATTATATTTATGAG
>JAHJGB010000072.1 GCA_018824725.1 Candidatus Omnitrophota bacterium | reverse complement strand
CGTAGCGGACGGCGAAATTATTTCAGCGCCGAATGGCCCCAGCTGCCGCAGGACACCGTGCCCGCTCGAATCCCGAGGCTTTTCTTTAGGCCTGCCAGGGGTTGGCAATTATATTATCGGCTTGATTATACCTAACTTTACCAGCATTACAATCAATAAAGAATACGCAAGGGATAATAATACATCCCTCAGAAAATTTTTCCAGGAATATTTCTTTTTTTCACTGTCATCTTTAAGCGTATTCTCCAGGCCTTTTTGTAATAATATAAATCCCAGGACATTTGTAATCCAGTAGGATACAATAAATGCCCATAGGAACGCCCCTCTAAATATCAGATTCACAGCGCAGGCAGAGATATACGCTATCGGGAAGTTTATAAATAAATCATTCCACCATGAAAGAGGAGACAATAAAAATCCTATTGTCCCCAGTATGCCGCCGTATAGTTTTTTATTCATAAATAAAATTAGCCCTGCGCCATTTAAGGCACAGGGCTAAAAGGCAACAACCTCTCCGACAAGGTAACCGAGCTGCCGAAAAAATGCCCGATTCAGTTGCCATCACTATTTATATCACAAAAATCAGCCTGTGTCAAGCTAAATGCCGAAAGAGGTCCCCACTGACCTTGCTACCTTAATAACAGGGTCACTCAAGCCTACTCTTTTGATATCTCCCACAGCTTTTTTTAAATCTACCTTTTTGATCTGACCTGCTTTCAGGACAACCATCTTACCGAAATCGCCTTTAGCTATCAATTCACAAGCATCCACTCCGAACCTGGTAGCAAGCATCCTGTCAAAAGGCGAAGGCTCTCCTCCTCTCTGAAGATGGCCCAGAACAGTGACTCTTGCCTCTAAACCTGTTATTTTTTCTATCTCATTGGCTAATTTATTGCCTATGCCGCCTAACCTTAGAGGATCCGTGGAATCCTTCACTATCTTTTTTACAACCATCTTGCCGCCCTTAGGCCTTGAGCCTTCGCTCGCCACCACGATGCTGAACCTTTTACCGCTTTGATTTCTCTTTAAAACCACCTCGCACACTTTTTTAATATCATACGGAATCTCAGGCAGTAATATTATATCCCCTCCGCCTGCCAGACCTGAATATAAAGCAAGCCATCCCGCATATCTGCCCATCACCTCTATAACCATAACCCTGTGATGAGACTGCGCAGTAGTGTGGAGTTTATCTATTGCCTGGGTAGCTGTAATCAAAGCAGAATCAAAACCGATTGTTGCGTCTGTCTGTCTCAGGTCATTATCAATAGTCTTCGGAACCCCTACCAGCCTGACGCCTTTTTTGAACAACTTATAGGCAATATTAAGGGTGCCATCCCCGCCTATACAAATCAGGCCGTCTAATTCCATAGCCTGATAATTTTCTACAGCCATATCAGAAACATCCCTTAACCTCCCTTTAAAATCAGGATGCCTGAAAGGATTTGCTTTATTTGAAGCCCCTAAGAAAGTGCCGCCTAAATTTAGAATCCCTGAAACATCTTCATAAGAGACGGGCAGGAACCTGTTCTCTATTAAACCTAAAAAGCCATCCTTTATTCCGATGACTTCCATATCGTAATCAAGAATGGCTGTTTTTGCGATTGCCCTGATGCCGGCATTCAAACCCGGACAATCTCCTCCTCCGGTAAGAATACCGATTCTTTTTTTACTTCTTCGCATGCCGCTTGCCTTTTCTCTTTCTCTTCTGATCTGCCCTTCTATTTTTCCTGGTCATTCCCATTTTATCATCTCCTTAAATATCATGTTAATCGTTGAACTGCGCAGAATTTAACGCGGAATTACGCTGAAGTTAAATACTGATTTCTGCGTTTTTCCGCGTCTGGCCGAAGGCCGGCTTCTGCGTATTTCCGCGATTCTACATGCTTTTTATTGAAACAAGGATGCCTTTGGAATACATCTCCACGCGGTAATCTTTTATGTATCCGTATCTCTCTCTATAGACATTCGGAATTTTTATTTCTGATTTATGCCAGCCGCTTTTGAGGTTATTATATACCATGCTTGTAAAAAAAAGTTCTGTGCCTTTAGAAAATGTGCAGGAAAGTTTCAGGATCAGGCCATCCGTCCATTCCTGCGTTGTCTGGTAATTAATCTTGAATGTATAGCCGTCTGATTTGCGGATTTTTGATATACTCTCTATAAAAGAACTGGCTGCCAGGCAAAAGTCTATGCCCAGAAAAGACAATATCAATATTAATATTATGGCATATTTTATCTTACGCATCTTTTATACTAAAATTATAATGCCGGATCCGGCATTAGTCAAGATTTTTTGAGCCGATTACAGGGTTTACTTCGGCATAATAAAGATAAACCTGGAACCCTTGCCGCTTTGACTCTCGACTCTTATGCGGCCTTTATGGAGAGCTATTATATCTTTTGCTATTGGCAGGCCCAGCCCTGTGCCTTCTTTTTTTTCGGCAACCACCCTTGCAAACTTATCAAAAATCTTATCTGCCTGATCCTGAGGTATGCCTGGCCCTGTATCCTGTATCTCTACCTGCACTTCGCCCTGAAGCTCTATTATCCTTACAGTCACGCTGCCTTTATCTGTAAATTTGACGGCATTGCCAATCAGATTTATAAAAACCTGCGTCAGTTTATCTTTGTCAGCATTCACAGTCACTGCTTTTTCTGGAAATTCTTTGGCAAGGCCTATTTTTTTACCGTCTGCCAATGTCTCAAATGTTTTAATGACTTCCCCTGCCAGCGCAACTATATCCAGGCCTTCTCTGTTAAGTTCCATTTTTCCGGATTCTATCTTGGAAAGGTCCAGGAGATCATTGACCAGCCTGGAAAGCCTGTTTATTATCTTAAAAACATCTCCTAATATCTCTTTCTGTTTTAACCGAACCTCTCCTGCAAAACCCTGGTTAATATTATCCAGATTGCCTTTTATTATGGTAAGCGGAGTCTTTAATTCATGCGCTACATTCGCAACAAAATCTGATTTCATCCTGTCCAGTTCCATAAGTTTTGCGTTTGTTTTTTCAAGTTCTTCTTTTTTAAGCGCAATCTCTTTTTGTAATTTCTCGCGCTCTAATTTCGCCCTGAATTCCATCATGGTCTTCCTTATCATCAAGGGAACTGAATCCTGGTAATTCTCCTTTTTTGGAAGATAATCAAAAGCGCCTTCTTTTATAAGGGTGACTGCCAACTGTTCATCGCCTTGCCCTGTTATCATGACAATGGGCATTTCTATGTTTCGCGCCTTGATCTCTTTTAACGTCTCCAGCCCGTTTTTCTTGGGAAGGTTATAATCTAAAAGCATTATATCGTAAGGCCAATTCTCCAGCTTTAAAAGCGCGTCTTCTCCTGATACAAGATGAACAACTTCATATTCAAAGGCGTTATCCCTCTGAAGTATCTTTTTGACAATCATTGCGTCAATCGGATTATCCTCTACCAATAACACCCTCAATTTTTCCTTAGCCATATTTTATGCCTTTGGCAGCGTAAAATAAAACGTGCTGCCCGCGTCAATCTCTGATTCCACCCAGATCTTGCCGCTATGATTTTCCACGATCTTTTTTACAATAGTAAGGCCTGCCCCTGTCCCTTCGTATTCGCCTTTGGCGTACAACCTCTGGAATATCTGGAACACCTTATCGTAATATTGCTTTTCTATGCCTATTCCATTATCCTTTACATAAAATTCATAGAAATCTTTTTTATCAGACCAGCCGATCTCAATCACAGGCCTTATATCTTTTTTAGTATATTTAATGGCATTCGAAACAAGGTTTGAAAAAACCTCTGATATCCTTATCCTGTCGCACATAACCTTTGGAAAATCCGGTTTGATAGTAAGTTCTACCTTCCTTTCTTCAAGCGCATACACTAGATTTTTTTGAACATCCGACAGCACTTCATTAAGGTTTATATCAGGCTCTACGTTTTTAATCCTTCCTATGCGCGACAGATTCAAAAGATCTTCTATAAGCCTCGTCATTCTGGCGCTGGAATCAGATATCGTCTTCAAATATTCCTTGCCTTCATCGTCTAATTTGCCGGAATAATCCTCTATGAGAAGCTTTGAAAACGCCTTCACCCCTCTCAATGGCTCTTTTAAATCATGCGATACTATATAGGTGAAATCGTCCAGCTCTTTATTTGTCCTTCCGAGTGCTTCGTTGGCTTCAGCCAGTTGTTGTGTCCGCTCCTTAACCTTATTCTCCAAGTTTGTGTAAAGGCCTTTCAATTCACCGGCCATCTTATTAAATCCTTCTGCAAGCTCTTCTATCTCATCACCTGTTTTTATATTAAGCCTGTAGTCGAGATTCCCATGGCCTATCAATTCAGCTCCGTTATGCAGTTCCTGTATAGGGTTTGTTATAGATTTTGTTGTATAAAAAATCACGAATCCGGCTATAAAAGCAACGGCTGCCATTATAAGAAATATCAGCGTATTTATAGTAGCGATTCTATTCCTGATATCTTTTTTATTCTTCTCTATCTGTTTTAATTCGTTTTCAACCTCATTCTGAAGGTTAGATTTTAATTCACTTTCCAGTTTTATAAGATCCCATCCCCTTTCCTTTATAATCTTATCGTGGCTGTCCATTACATTCAGTATTAAAGAATTAAACTTGTCCAAACCTGATTCAATTTCATTTATAGCCCCTATGTCTTTATCCGAACCTGCTGAATTCCTGTAAGCATTGATATGCTTTTTCATGCTAAAATATAATTCCGAATAAAGGTCCTTATATGCCTTTTCCTGATCGCCCAGATAATTCATGACCAGTCTTTCTGCGTCAGACACCTCGGAATCAATTCTGGCCAAAACCCATCTTGCGGAAACCAGTTTGCTGAAAGCCTCGCCTGGTTCCTTGGCTTCTTTTATCATCCTGTCATTTCTGGCGGATAATCCCGATATCTTTTTCTGCAAATCTAATTTCATCAATACTATATCGTTATAGCCTTTTTCCCTGATGTTAAACACATCCATATCAGCGATTATATTCCCCGCTATTCCCTTATCAGCCTGCACTATTGTTTCTAAAAATTTATCCCTGGACCTGAACCTTGCATGCGCCTCATAATCCTTAAATTCCCTCTCTATTACCTGCCTGAGCGCATAATATGAATTTTTATATTCATCGTCTCCTGTAAGTATATATTTGCCGCTCAATCTCCATGACTGGGTAACGTCTTTCTCTATCTTGGAAATGCTATGCACCGCGGGTATATCCTCTGTCAGGGCATTACCCATCCCGAGTTTGGAGGAAATCCTGGATTTTCTTAAATTAATAGTCTTGTCCAGGGTATCCATAATCTCTTTTTCTTTTGCAAAAAGATCTTCCAGTTGCGACTTGGTATCTTTCCTGAGATCCACAATAGATTCTGCCTGAACCTTTATACTCTCTGATAGGGTTAGAAGCTCTGATGCTGCTAAGCGCTCCTTTTCGGAAAGCGCGTACCCATGATAATTTTTATAATCTTTTATATATTTATCAAGGCCTGAAAGCTTGTCCGTAAAATTTGCCGGTTCTTCTTCCTTGTCTGAAAGCGCGTACCTCATGAGGCTGTCCATGATATCCGAGATTTCTGATTTCGCTTTTATAATAAGCTCGGATGCCGGAATACGCTGCGCATTGACCAGCAGAAGGTCTTTTTCTGAAAGCATCTTATTCTCTTCGAAATCAAAAAGTTTATAAAGATTGCTTCTGTATTTCATTTCAAGTTTTACGATATCTTTGATCAAGTCTTTTGTCTTTAACGTATCGCTGAATATGGCCCCGGCAATAGTATTCATATCCCCTGCCAGTTCTTTTATCTTTTCAAAAAGCGCCTTTTCCTCATCTAATGCAACAAAATTTTTAAGGCTGGCTATATTATCCTGCATCTGACTATATGAATGCTCGTAATTTATCTTAAAATTCTCGTTCTTTGTTATAAGGAAGTTATTCAGTTCCGACAGGCTGTCTTCCGTTGATATGGCTATCTGGTATGTTATCCTCGAAGCCGGGAGTTCTTTTGAAAAAACCTGGTCCAGCCCCTTATATACATGCCTGAGGCTGTAAATGGAAAGCGCTCCTAAAAGTATTACGAGCAGGAATGTTATAAAAAAACTCAGGCCTATCTTTCTACTTATGCGCATGCATAGATTGTATCATATGCGATATTCGAGTTCAATTAGAAAACCAACAAAGTTGTAATACTTTCAATGTGATGGGTACCCCGGGCGGAACTGACCCTCGTCTATAATATATGAAGAATTCCGTCAAATTTGCAAGCTGTAAACCGTAGCGGACGGCGAAACTATTTCAGTGCCGAACGGCCTGCCTGACAGGACACCATGCCCGCTCGAATCGACGAGGCTTTTCTCAAAACCTGCCAAGGCTGGCAACTACGCAATATGTTACCTATGTATTCAAATAGTACAAAAATTAACATTGTCGTTTTTCTAGTTGTTTGGGTGTTGGAGCAGATATTGGGCTAGAATTTCGGAAACCTTTCGGCTGCCGCTTTCATTAAAATGGCAGTCGTCATAGAATACTGTTGCATCTTTCGGAAGCATCGAGGCAAGATTAATACACTCAACATGCCTGTCTCGGCACGCTTTTAATAAAGCCTGATTATACATATCCATGCCTTTGCTAAGCGCATCTACTGAATAATAATCCTTGCCTTTTTCTTTCTGAAAATTTCCAACGCCTCCCAGCCATAAGAGGCCTTCCAGCTCTTTAGATAAGCCGGGTTTCCACAATACGGGCTGGGTGACGAATATTATACGTATGCCTCTTTTTTTAGCTAAATCAATTATGGTATTAATATTACTGGAATACTCTTCCAGCGCCTGCGAAATATCAGGCAGCGCATTTCTTATAGCCCCGGCATTTTGTCTGTGCTCTCTCCATGCTATATATTGCCTCCCTTCTGCATCCTGTATCTGCCCTGCAGAAAAGATAAGATATCTGATCTTTTTGCAAGCCTGCCAGATAGCTGTTTTTTTATAGAAGGGCAGGCGGCTGTTTTTAAGTCCTATAGGAGCCATGCTAAAAGCCTGGGTTAACAACTCCTCTTCGGATTCGTCATGATTCACATTATCCTTGTCTCTTGATAAAGCTACGGTCAAATCGTTTATACCAGTAAGAACTATAACAGCGTCAATATCCGGGAACTGTGGCAATAGATACTTTATCTGAAGGATATGATGCCTTGCTGTATTTCCGCTTTTCCCTGCATTTCCAACCCAGGCCTCTTTACCGGTCGCATCTTTTAATCTTTTCTGCAGAAGAAACGGCCATGCATCCTCCTGGTCTAAAAATGTGGACTCTGTGGAGCTGCCGCCGATTGCT
>JAHJGB010000071.1 GCA_018824725.1 Candidatus Omnitrophota bacterium | reverse complement strand
TGCCAATATTCTCACCATAACAGTTATCAGCCTGGCCTCTGTGGCTATTTTAGATGGAACCATGTTCACGATCGCCTTTCGGCTCGTCACACAGACAATAGATAAAAAACCTTCCGCCATGGCAAAAATCTACCTCATTGAATCCATAGGCCTCATCATAGGCGGCCTCACCTTTGCTTTTATCATGCTCTCCGTTTTTAACGCGTTCCAAATCGCTTTCATCTTATCCAGCGCCAATATTTTAGCGAGCCTTTTTCTTTTAAAAGATAATAGCCGTCTGCTGAAAAAAATTATTTTCTCTCTTGTCTTCCTTATCTCTATAACATGCCTTATATTCTCCGGCCCTATCCAAAAGTTGACACTTAAAATACAATGGCATAAAAAAAATATTGTCGCTTATGAAAACTCTATTTTTGGTAACATTGCCGTTTCCAAAGAAAATAATCAATATACTATTTTTTATGATGGGCTCCCAACCCTCAGCCTCCCCGCAGGGGATACATTTTTTATAGAAGATTTCATTCATATCCCCCTACTTTTAAATCCGAACGCCAAATCAATTCTTTTCATCGGGCAAGCGGCCGGAGGGCTCATTCAAGAAGCGCTCAAATACCCAGAGATCGAAATCACCTATTGCGAAATTGACCCTGTATTCATCAAAACGCTTTTGACGTTAAAAAACAAACAGATACAGAAGGAACTCAATAACCCGCGTGTCCATATACAACTTACCGACGGACGCTCTTTCATTAAAACAACTGATCAAAAATATGATGTGATTTTCGTCAACGTTGGCCTACCCACATCCTTATCCATCAACCGTTATTACACGCAGGAATTTTTCACGGAAATTAAGCGCCACCTCAAGCCAAGAGGCCTGGCTGTTTTTAAAACATGGGGGACGCTGTCCTATTTAAGCGATGAATTCCTGGCGATGAACGCCACAATTTACAAAACCTTGCGCGCCTCGTTTAACTACTTGGAAGCCATCCCGGGTGACGGCTTTAATATATTCATAGCTACGGGTACAAAACAAAAAATTGATACGGCTGCCATGATAGGCCATTGCCGCAACCTCAACATCCAAACAAGCTTAATAAACTTAAGCTATTTAAACCTACGTCTTGACCCAAGTTATCAACAATGGTTTTTTGACAGCCTTAAACCGGAACTTGAGAAAGCAGTTATCAACCAAGACTTAAAACCAGCCGGCCTCTATGCGGCTCTAAGGCTTTATTACGCGCAGTTCTCAATACAAATCCCCTCCGTATTTAAATCTTTCTCAAAAATTGAACCAAATCACTTGATACTACTTATTCTTGCCCTTTTCGTTTTTTTGAGATGGCTCAGCCGAAGCATAAAAAACACCGCTATGACTTTAAGCATAACGGCCTTAACAAGCGGAATATTTACCATGTCCACCCAAGTCACGGTTCTGCTTCTTTTCCAAAGCTTTTTAGGGATCCTATTTCAATGGCTGGCCGTTTTAACAACAAGTTTCATGGCGGGTATAGCTGCGGGAACATTTCTAGCAAATAAAAAGCTAAAAACATTAAGCTCGTTAAAAGCGTTAAGTCTAATAGAAATCCTTCTGCCGGCTGGCATCACACTTTTAGCACTTTTAACAGCTTATATCTTCAACAATACTTATAATCCAAACACACTCAAATGGCTTTTTTCTCTTCTCAGTTTTTCAGCGGGTGGATTAATCGGCCTGGAAATTCCTATTATCTTTTCACTGATAACGAGATCTCATTCCCAAAGCAGGCCTTCTCATATATCAGCTGGCCGCCTCTATTGCCTAGACCTGACAGGTGCCTGCATAGGCGCTCTCATCACACCACTCATTCTAATCCCAAATTACGGGATCATCCTAACTATTTTGCTCATGTGCCTGCTAAAAATTAGCAACAGCATCAACCTGTCTTTATTGCACAAAAAAGACCTATAAGGATGGATTTAATCTACTGACGAATTTAAATAGCCGATTGATTCACCAGGATTCACCACGCCTCCTGAAATAAAAAGCTTCATAGCCTCTTCTATCCCTATATCCAGAAAAATAACTTCCTTAACCGGAACCAAAATAATTACCCCTGTGAAAGGGCTCGGAACAGAAGGAATCAGGACATTTAAAAGATCCCTGCCTGCCTTTTCTTCTATAGATTTATCAGACCGATTC
>JAHJGB010000070.1 GCA_018824725.1 Candidatus Omnitrophota bacterium | reverse complement strand
TTATTTATTATTTCCTTTCTATTTCCTTCCATTCAGTAAAAATTAATTAAAAATAGTTTTTGTTATTGTTTATTTCTTCCCATGTAATTTTCTATCTACTTTTCTGTAACATTTTTATTTGAGATTTATTTATATAAAACAGGCAAATTTACTTGATTGCTGGCAAACTTGTAATAGAGGTGATAATAATGCCAGTGAAAAAGATCTCAAGTAAAAGGCGAAAACGCTGTATATGCTGCCATGAATTATTTAATCCTGATCCCCGGACAAAAGGCAAACAACGCTGCTGTTCGCAGCCGAACTGCCAAAATAAGCGTCAGAGGCGTAATGAAAGGGATTGGCGCCAGCGTAATCCTGATTGTCTGCAGGAACAGTATCAGCAAACCCGCCAGTGGAATAAAGCCCATCCAAATTACAGCAGCCAAAGGCGGCTGAATAATCCTGCACTTGCTAAAGCTAACCGTCAGCAGACACGAATAAGGATGCGTAAGAGAAGGCGTAAAATGCTGTTTGACAAAAGCAAGTTGATATTGCGGCAACTATCTGGTAATAAAGCTGATAAGTGCTATTTAACTAGGGGGTGTAAGTGGCTTTACCTGCGTTTGACAAAAGCAAGTCCATTGTCAAGGATGGGGTTTTTGTCAGATAATCGTAGGCAGCGCAAACAAATACCAGCGTATTTACCACAAGGCCGGATATATGACATATCTGAAAAAATCTTTAATAAACCCACAGCGGATCCGTAAGATTAGCGGTTCATTTAGTTGGATTGACCGGCGGTTTATCCGGGAAGGATACCTTGAATCTTTATCCTGGGAAGCGGCATTACTCTACTTTTTTCTGGTAAGTGACCGGGAGGGATTAAGCTTTTATGGGGATGAACGTATTGGCAACATGCTCAAGATAAATAAAGAAGTTCTTCGGCAAGCCCGCCAACAGTTAATCGAGAAAAATCTGATTGCCTGGTCCGCGCCTTTGTATCAGGTTCTTTCTCTGGAGGCGGGAGATTAGCATAAGATATTCCGGGAAGATAAATCTGCAACAAATAAACTATTTTTTAAGAAAGGGGAGGTAATAAACAATGCTTGATCCATGTACTCAGGCCGAAATTTTGCGATTGTTTTTTGCGGAAGGGCTAAGCCGCCGGCAAATATCCACACGCATGGGAGTCCATCGTCAGAGTGTAACGGCAATTATTCAAAGCAACCAAGTACTGCTTAAACGATCGCAGAAGAATCCACGTATTTCCATACTTGCTTCGTTTCATCAGCATATTGAAGATCTTCTTCGTATTGATTCGAATCGTTCCGCGGTGAATATTCTTCAGAAGCTTCGCGCGCTTGGCTATCAAGGAGGGCTGACTATTCTCAAAGATTACTTGAGAACTCGCAGGCCGCGATGCGAACCAAAAGCCTATCTTTCTTTGGAATTCCTTCCCGGCCAAGCCGCCCAGGTTGACTGGGGAGACTTCGGCGATCTCTTTGGCCTGGGACGAAAACTTTGGTGTTTTTTAATGGTAATGTGCTGGTCAAGACTTCTTTACATAGAATTTACTCTCTCCGCCAGCTTTGAAAGCTTCATCCGCTGCCATGATCATGCCTTTCGTTTTTTTGATCGTGCCCCTAAAGAAATATGGTGTGACAACTTGTCCTCTGCCGTAGCCGAAAGAAAACAAAAAATTATACGATTTAATCCGAAATTCTTAGCCTATTGCGGACATTATCACTTCAAGCCCGTAGCCTGTAATCTCGCCGCTGGCCATGAAAAAGGACGTGTCGAGGACAGTGTTCGCTATGTGCGGGGAAATTTTTGGCCAGGACGTTCGTTTGCCGATTTAGACGATCTTAATCGCCAAGCCTATGACTGGCGCAACATCTACGCGAATAAACGCACACATGCTGCTACAGGCAAAATTCCTGAGCTCCATTTTATTCAAGAGCAGCAAAAATTACTACCACTGGCGCAAAGTTACGACACAGATGAAATACGCAGTTCTAAAGTCTCCTCGCAGTTTCGCGTACGCTTTGATGCAAATGAATACTCCGTACCATGGAGGCTCACCGGCAGAATCCTAACCCTCAGGGCTGATAATAAAACCGTACAACTTTATCTGAATCGCAAACGTGTTTGCTGCCACCAGCGTTGCTGGCAAAAAGGACAAAGTATTATTAATCCAAAGCATCAAGAAGGTCTTATGGCGATCAAGCCTGCAGCTCAAACAACCTCAGGTATCACCGCGGTTAAGGCGCTTGGGCCAAATGC
>JAHJGB010000069.1 GCA_018824725.1 Candidatus Omnitrophota bacterium | reverse complement strand
TATTTAATATCATTTTCTTTAAAATTCCGCATATTTCATAAAAATTTAAATTAACTATTAGATAAAATAGCGCCAGCATGAATCCAAAAGCCAATACCTGTTTTAAAAATCTTCCGAAATCCGGATCTTTTTTTGCATGCCTTGCGTAATAATCCATTCCCATGCCTGCCAGGATTGCCAGAGAAAATGTCGCCATGAAAAAAAATTTTATAGGGTATCTGGAAAGCTTAAAACCCGGCAGGAAATTATATAAAAAATAATACACAGGCGTATATCTGCCGAATGAAAGCACCAGGCCCAGCGCCAGGATATAAAAAATTGCCTTTCTTCTTTTTGTGGAATCAAATTTCAGGGAGATCAGCGCGAATATAACCGTAACTATCCCCATATAATAGACTACAAGCCAGCTCTGCCTGGTCCAGTAATCTTTATATATATAATCTGATTCGCTAAGATAGGGGAAAAATAATTCCGAAAGCGCGTATACAGGCATAGACCACATGGATGCTTCGCTAAAGTCCATCAGATTTCTTGATGTGTATTGTAAAAATTCCAGAAAGGGAAAAATCTGAAAACTAGCAAGCCCTAAAAAAACTACTATGGCAAGCATCATTGGTTTGATGCGCAGCCCTGCCATTAAAACCAGTATAAAAAAAGTGGCGTATAAGACTATCGGCTCCCCTCCGAGAAACATCAGCGCCATGAATACGCCTGTGATTATAGAATTTTTAACCCAATCTTTTTTTACCGCCCGCTCGTAAAATAAAATCACAAGCGGAAGCCACACAACGGATGCGAGCGAAGCCAGAAGATTTATCACGGAAATTATATACCCGGAGAACATAAAAGCTACTGCGGATAAAAACGAGGCATAGGCGGAATGACCCCACTCCCTCATTAAGATATATGTGAATAAGCCCGCCAGAAATATATGCATTATTATAAAATAATTAAATGCCTGGGGATAAGGAAATAATGAGTAAACTATGCTTAGAGGATAAAATACGCAGGTCTGGAGTTCAGCCAGGTGCGGGCTGCCGCATTGTATATACGGGTTCCACAACGGAACTTTCCATGAGAGGATTTGAGCAGCGCTGAATTCCCTTAGAGGATAAAAAAACCTGGAGAGGTCCCTGTGGATAAAAATCTTGTTATTAAACAAGATATCTGAAAAAAATACCAGCGCAAGCCCCGCTAAAATGAAGCCCACTAGGACTGAAGCCAGGAGTTTTTTGGGCGGAATACTGAACGGCCGCGAATGTATAAAAATGGGGATGGCTTTCTTCATCCACCCCCATTTAAAATAGCATTGAAAAAATGTCATTGCGAGCGAGTAAAACGAGCGAAGCAATCTTTTAAAAGAGATCCTTCGGATGTTTCTATTTGCCGCATTCTCAGGATAAATTCGCGCTTATAACTTACGCTCCTTTTAGCCGCGTAAGTTATGCGCTCATTTACCAGGTAGAAGTATCGTTTGTGCCGTCTGAATAAGCGCCTGCCCTGCCGGAAGCTGATATATACCACCAACCGTCCGCAGATGTTGCTGTGCCGGCCGGAGCAACTGTTACGGCCCCTACGCTTGTAGAATTATTCAGCGGATTCTTAGGAATCAAGCTATCTGCGAAAAGCGCTGTAGTAATAGCAGAAGGAAATGCGGTTGTGCCTGAAGTGGCGCTTCTTGCATAGTCTATGGCGACCGCTGAGCGCATTGCCCCTAATCCGCCTTTTCCTGCGGCAATCTTTGCCTGTGTGGTAAGATCCGCGAACTTAGGAATAGCTATTGCAGCGAGTATCCCGAGTATAACAATTACCATGACAAGCTCAATCAGCGTAAAACCGCTTTTATTGCCAAACTTTACCATAACCTCTTCCTTTCATTTTCATATTTTTATAAGATAAGTATAATTATAATGGTGACCCCATGCTTGTCAAGTATTTTTAAAACCCGTCAATACCTGAACACAGATAGCAGGTTCCACATGGGCATAAATATCGCGAGCGCCATGACTAAAACCATCATTCCTAGTACAAATATCAAAATAGGCTCTATAAGCACTGTCAGATTTTTAATAGTATAATCAACCTGGGAATCATAATAATCAGATACCTTTAAAAGCAATTCGTTTATCTTGCCTGTCTCTTCCCCTATCTTGACCATCTGCACTACAATCCCGGGGAAAAGTCCTGTCAGTTTCATCGGCTCTGCTATGCCTTTGCCTTCGCCTATGCCGCTAATAATATTGTCTATTGAATCAGCGATAACCATGTTTCCAAGGGAATTTTTTATAATCTCTAGGGTATTTAATATAGGTATGCCGCTAGCTAATAAAAGCGCTGTCATCCTGCTGAATCTGGACAAGGATATCTTTAAAAAAAGCTGGCCGAATATAGGAATCTTTAATTTAGCCCCATCCCACGCATATCTGCCTGAAGAGGTCTTTATAAAACGCCTGAATCCTATAATAACCGCTATTATACCTGCGATAATAAAAGGCCAATAATGAGAGAGCATAAAATGCACGCCTAAAAGTATCTTGGTAGGAAGAGGTAATTCTGTATTAAATCTGGCAAATAGCGCGCTGAATTTAGGCAATACAAACATAATTAGAAGCGGAAACGCCATAGAAATAACTATTATTACCAAAAGCGGGTAACGGGTTGCCTGCTTTACCCTCATACTCATTTCCTGTTCGTGCTCCATAAGCGTAGCTAACCTGTCCAGCGCATCGTCCAGTATCCCGGCTGCTTCGCCTGAACGTATCATGTTGACATATATATCTGAAAAAACCGAAGGGAACCTTGAAATAGAATCTGAAAAACTCTTGCCGGATTCTATATCGCTGGCTATCTCTTCAATCACTCTTTTAAAATACGGGTTAACAATCTGCTCTGTAATAGAACCGAGGCTGACAAGTATTGCTACGCCTGCGGCCTGTAGAGTCATTAGCTGCCTGGTAAAAACTATCAATTCTTCCTGGCTGACTCTATTGAAAAATCTCTGGAATGGGTTAAAATTCCCTATGCCTGGCTTGGCTTCCTCTATCATAATAGGCATATAGCCCATCTGCTTGAAATGTCCGGCAACGGATTCCCTGGATTCGCCTTCCATGAATCCCGTGGATGCCCTCCCGTGCTTATCGCGTATCTTGTATTTGAAATTAGCCATTTATTTTGGCAGACTAAAGTCTGCCCTACAGCTGCTGTAAGCTACTATTGTGTGCCCTACTTATTCTTCCTGGGTTGCCTTTATTACTTCTTCAGGCGTTGTGATACCCTTCAAGACCTTATCCAGGCCATCGTCCCTCAAGGTCCTCATCCCTGTCTCTATGGCGGTTTTCTTTATGACATCGCTTGAGGCCTTGTCTACAATAAGCTTTCTTATTTTATCATTCACTATCAGGAGTTCAAAAATCCCTATCCTGCCCGAATATCCTGTGTTTTTGCATACGCTGCAGCCTTTGCCTTTAAAAAATCCTTTTTTCTGTCCTATCCCGAGGCCTTTTAAAATATCTTCTGATGGGATATATTCTTCCTTGCACTTGTCGCAGATCTTTCTGACAAGCCTCTGGGCAAGTATGCCTAATATAGAGCTGGAAATTAAAAACGGCTCTATTCCCATATCTATAAGCCTGGACAATGCGCCTGAGGCGTCATTTGTATGAAGCGTGCTGAAAACAAGATGGCCTGTCAACGCAGCCTGCACGCTTATTTCAGCTGTCTCCTTGTCCCTTATTTCTCCCACCATTATTATGTCAGGGTCCTGTCTTAAGATAGACCTTAATCCTGCCGCAAAAGTCAGGCCGGCCTTTGGATTAACCTGGGACTGCCTTATTCTTCCCAGGTGGTATTCAACAGGGTCTTCTATTGTAATCACATTTTTTTCTTCGGAATCAATTGTTGAAAGCGCTGAATACAAGGTGGTGGTCTTCCCGCTTCCAGTAGGCCCTGTGACTAAAATTATGCCATGCGGATATTTTATAAATTTTTCGAATTCCTTCTGCGTCTCGCCTGAAAAACCTACCTTATCAAGGCCCAGAAGTATTGACCCTCTGTCCAGAATCCTTATGACAATATTTTCCCCATATATAGTAGGAAAGCTTGAAACCCTCAAATCAATATCCCTGTCCATGGCCCTCATATTAAATCTGCCGTCCTGAGGTTTTCTTTTTTCCGCAATATCCATCTTGGAAAGCACCTTTATCCTGGACATAAGCGCGGGTTCCAGGTGTTTTGGAGGAGAAAACATTTCATGCAGTATACCGTCTATCCTGAACCTTACCGCCAGCCTGGTTTCTTCCGGCTCAATATGTATATCGCTTGCCTTGTCTTTCACAGCCTGCATGATAATCATACTAACAAGTCTTATTACAGGCGCTTCTTCAGCTATCTCCGCAAGTTTTGTAGAGTCAAACTCAGCCCCGGCTGATTGAAACCTGTTTTCCCTGTCTATATCTTTCACAACATCGTCAAACGAAGAAGATGTGCCATAATATTGCTCTATGGCATTGGATATGGCACTTTCCGTAGATAACATTGCCTCTATGTCGCATTTTGCCTTGCGGCTCAGGTCGTCTATCGCAACAATATCTTTAGGGTCTACCATAGCAACAGTCAAGGTATCTCGTATTTTAAAAATAGGCACTGCCTTGTACTTTTGGGCCATAGTTTCAGGGATAAGTTTTATAACCTCGGTATCTATTATATAGCTCCCCAGATTTACATAAGGGATATCCAGCGCCTCTGACGCTGCCTGGGCATACGCCTCTTCAGTTGCCATACCTGAACGCACAATCACCTTTCCCACGCTCATGCCTTTTTTTCTGGATTCATACAGCGCCTTCTCCAGCTGTTCTTTAGTAATAACCGCTTTTTCAAGTAAAATCTGCTCTATATTTTTCTTTGCCATATATATTTCTCGGGTTTAAATTTTCAATATTTCTTTCATCTTCGCGACCAAATTATCCAATTCAAAAGGTTTTTCTATATAACCGCTGATTGTCTGGAACGCGAAAAGATCTCTCACCTTTTCCTCTTCCTTTCCGCTCAGCATAACCACAGGCGTATCTTTTGTTTTCTGTATCCTCCTGATTTCTTTGAGGCACGAATACCCGTCAACGTTAGGCATCATGATATCCAGAAGAATCAGGTCAGGTACTTCCGATTCCGCAGCCTTTGCCCCTTTATCTCCGTCGCCTGCGGTTATTACTATGAAACCTTCCTGCTCAAGCCTTATCTTTAATAATTTCTGTATATCTTCTTCGTCATCTATAACCAATATCTTCTTCCGGACATCCATCTTTTGCCTCCCTCTTTTTAAAAAATTTACACCCAATAATAAACTTGATAACTCAAAAGTAAAAACGCAAAAGTCAAAACCACAATTAAAAATTCAAAACTTAGTTTCTTTATTTCTATTCTCTTTTTAATTTTAACTTTTGAATTTTGGTTTTACCTTTTTACTTACTCAATAATTCCTTTATTTTATCCAATAATATTTCCGGCTCAAAAGGCTTGGGGATATACGCGTCTGCGCCCATTTCCATCCCTAATTCCCCATCCTTTTTTTGAACCCTGGCCGTGAATATTATGATAGGAATTGATTTATAAGCCTCGTCAAATTTCAGCATTCTACAAACCTTATACCCGTCAAGCTTGGGAAGCATGAGATCCAATATCATAAGATCCGGCTTTTCAGACCTGGCTTTATTAAGGCCTTCCTGTCCGTCGCTAGCCACCAACACTTCGTAATTATTAGCCTCCAGCCTGAACCTCAGTACATTCAATATATCTTCTTCATCATCTACCACAAGTATCCTCTTTTTATCCATTACCTTTCCCCTTCTATCGCAATTCGTATTTTTTCCAGCAAATCCTTTATATCAAAAGGCTTTTCTATAAAAAACGATATCTTCTCAAGTATAAAAAGATCTCCCACTTTTTTCTTTTCCTTTGCGCTGAGTATGATTACAGGTATGTTGGTGTATTTTTCGTTTTTTCTCATTTCTCTCAGTACGCTGTAGCCGTCCATGCCGGGAAGCATGATGTCCAATAAAATCACATCCGGCTTTTTTATATTTAAAATCTCAAGAAGGCCCTTGCCGTCTCCTACATGCGTAAATTCATAGCCTTCAGCCTCTATCCTGACCTTGAGCATCTTTGCTAAATCCGGATCGTCATCAACCAGTAAAACTATTTTTTTATCCATTTTTCCCCTCCAGAATCTTGTTGATCTTATCGATTAAAATATTCGGCTCAAAAGGTTTTTCAATAAAACCGGTTGCGCCCAATTTTTTTATAGACTCTTTTGTGTTTTTATTTCCGAGTGCAGAGAATATAACTATAGGTATATGTTTTGTCACAGAGTCTGATTTAAGCCTCTTAGACACCTCGAAACCGTCCACCTTCGGCATCATAAGATCCAGGAGTATGAGGTCAGGCTTGTTTTCCTTGGCCAGTCCTACGCCCATATCGCCATCGTTGGCAATAATAGTGTCAAAGCCTGAATTCTGCAGCCTGAAAGAAAGCATTGACGTAAGCGCTTCCTCGTCGTCTATTATAAGAAGGACCCTCTTTGAAGCCATTAGATTTTTGCCGCTTTTTAAGTCTTCTTCCGCCTTTTTTAAAAGCTCTTCTTTATCCATGGCTTCGTCCGGATAAACAGAAATACCGAAAATAAGAGGGGCTTTGATATTTCCTTTAAGCCTTTTTATTATTGCCATCGCTCCGGGCCTATCCGCGCATGCGATTATTACAATGCATTCCCCTTTTTTACACCTTACCACTTTGTCTTCCGGCCCCTTTACTGTCTTTTTTATAATACCCTCTATTCCATTTATAACATCCTCTGTCCTATCTTTTGCGTCTTTTATATCAAAAACTATAAGACTGATCCTGGCATCATTATGTTTAGCCTTTTCCATTGCCTCTTCTATTAAAAAATCAAATTCTTCATGTTTTTTATACAGCGGTATGGTAACTATTAACTTACTGCCAACATCAGGCTCTGAAACAACCCATATATCCCCTCCGTGCAGCTCTATCATGCCTTTTGAAATAGCCAGGCCAATCCCTATGCCGCTATGCTTACGCGTCATGCTTGTATCTAAAGGGGTGAAATACCTGAACAGATTTTCCTTGTCTTCGGTAGATATGCCGATGCCATTATCCTCTATAGTGACTTTTATAAAATCTCTATTTTTTATGGTTTCTTTTGAGCTGGATATCCTTATCTTCCCGTTTTCCCTGTTGAATTTTATTGCATTTGATATAAGATTTTTAAACACCTGGCCGATCCTGTCCGGATCAAACCATGTAGGCTCTACGGATTCCCCAAGAGAAATAGTGAATTCAATGTTTTTCTGTTCTGCTAATATTTTAGTAGACGCGTAAACATCTTTTATAACGTCGTTGACGCTCAGTTTTCTTTTACGTATCAGGATCCTACCTGCCTCCAGTTTGGAAAGGTCCAGGATATCTATTATAAGTTTTGCCAGACGTTCTATATTATTTTTGGATATAGTAAGGATTTTTTTTTGCTCTTCGCTGATAGGTCCGGCTACTCCGTCCAGCATAAGAGAAACGCTTTCTTTAATGGCTGTCAGCGGGGTCCTTAATTCGTGGGATACCACAGATATGAAACCAGACTTTATCCTGGATAATTTTTCAATTTCCTCATTTGCCTTCGAAAGTTCTTCTTTCAGGGCCTGTATTTCCTTTTCCTGATCCGCCATTCCATTACCTCATTTCACGTATTCGGCAGTCACCTTATGCCATAAACCCTGGGATTTCAGAATAATTTCTATTAATTCGCGCACAGCGCTTTTGCCGCCGCTTTTTTTTGTAACATAATGGCAAAAGGTTTTGACTTCATCTATCGCTTCAGGAGGCGCAACGCTTAAACCGGCCCTTTTTAAGACCGGCAGATCTATAAGATCGTCTCCCATGAAGCATACCTCTTCGTCTTTTACCCTGAATTTTTTAATCACCTTCTCATAGATTTTAAGTTTTTTATAACCTGAATAAACATTTGCCACATGCATATCCTTTGCCCTGCGCTCTACTATTCTGGTCTTTTTTGCTGTAATAATAACTGATTTGATACCGGCCCTGTAAAGAAGCGTCATGCCGAATCCGTCATAAACGCTGAAACATTTTATCTCGTCTCCGAAATTATCATATATAATGCGGCCGTCTGTCAATACGCCGTCCACATCCAGGATTAACAATTTAATTTTCTTCGCTCGATCTTCTATCATTTTACATTATCAGATGTGATGGGAGCCCGACTCCCATCAGTTTAATGATGGGAGTCGGGCTCCCATCACACAAGCCCCGCCTTCAGTAAATCCTGTACATCCACCAGGCCTATCGCCTTGCCTTTTTCATCCACTATGGGTATTTCGTCAATCTTGTATTCCTGCAAAATCCTCAACGCCTCTACGGCAAGACATCCTTTTTTGAGCGTCCTGGGATTTTTTGTCATTACATCCTTTACCTTTCTAGCGAGAAGCAGTGGGTCTATCCCCAGATGCCTCCTTAAATCTCCATCTGTAAAAATCCCTTTTACCCTTCCGGCCTTATCAACCACTGTGGCGCTGCCTGCCCTGGAAGCTGTGATAGCAAGAAGCACATCCTTTACCTTTCTGGATTCTTTCACCATAGGATTGCCTGAGCCTTTGCGCATTATATCTTCCACCTTCAGCAATAATTGCTTTCCAAGGCTTCCTCCGGGGTGCAAAAACGCGAAATCGCTTTTTTTGAACTTTCTTTTATCCATAAGAGCTGCGCAAAGCGCATCTCCCATCGCAAGCATGCTGGTAGTGCTGGCCATAGGGGCCAAGCCCAGGGGACATGCCTCAACTTTTATTGACACGTCCAGTATAGCATCGCTATTCTTCGCCAGGTTGGATTTTTTATTTCCGGTGATCGCTATTAACCCCGACCCTATCTTTTTTATCTGAGGCACAAGATCCACGACCTCTTGCGTCTGGCCGCTATTTGAAATAACTATCACCACATCTTCTTTTCTCACTCTGCCCAGGTCACCGTGTATGGCCTCTGCCGAATGAAGCCACAGGCTAGGCGTGCCTGTAGAAGAAAGTGTGGCTGAGATCTTCTGGCCTATGATGCCGGCCTTACCCATGCCTGTCACCACAACCCTTCCCTTGCAGGCATATATAAAATCCACGGCCTTTTCGAAATCCTTGTCTATGCGGGAAATCAGCTGCCTTATTGAGTCAGCTTCAATTTTCAAAACCTGTTTAGCGCATTTTTTTAGCATATTCACAATAACCAGAAAACCGACATTGTTGATTTTCTAGTTATTTTACGATTGCGTCTATTTTTTTAACATCCTTAAGTAAGTTTTCCAGCATGCTAAGTGTGATCATATTCGGGCCGTCGCAAGGCGCTTTATCAGGGTTCTCGTGAACCTCTAAAAATAATCCGTCGCATCCTACTGCTGCTGCTGCGCGCGAAAGAGCTGCCACAAACCTTCTTTCCCCGCCTGAAGCGCTTCCTTTCCCGCCAGGCAGCTGAACGCTGTGTGTAGCGTCATAGACAATAGGATACCCGAACTCTTTCATTATTTCAAGGCTTCGGAAATCACTGACCAGATTATTATAACCGAACATTACTCCTCGCTCTGTGATGATAATATTTTTATTCCCTGCATCTTCTATCTTGTCTATTATGTTTTTAACATCCCAGGGAGATAAAAACTGCCCCTTTTTTACATTCACAATCCTTTTTGCCTTCGCAACCTCGTTAATAAAATCTGTCTGCCTGCATAAAAATGCCGGTATCTGTATGATATCCAGGACATCTTTCGCTTCGCTTAGCTCAGACCTGCAATGCACATCGCTCAATATCGGCACATTCAGCTCTTTTTTAACCCTTGCTAACATTTTAAGGCCCTTATCAATACCTGGCCCCCTGTAGGACTTCACGCTAGAGCGATTTGCTTTATCGTAACTGGACTTAAAAATAAATCCCACGCCCAGTTTATCGCATATCTTTTTTATATTTTCCGCATGGCGCATCAAATGAGTTTCTGATTCAATCACGCATGGCCCTGCGATCAAGACAATCTGGTTTTTCCCGCCTATCATTACATTTTTTATTTTTATCTCTTTAGTCATGTCTTTGGAAATTTAACGCCGCCCTTACAAAATCCCTGAACAATGGATGGCAGTTATCAGGTTTTGATTTAAATTCCGGATGAAACTGGCACGCCACAAACCAAGGATGGTCTTTTAACTCTATGATCTCCACAAGCCTCAGATCAGGGGAACTGCCTGAAACAACAAGGCCTTCTTTTTCCATGCTTCTCCTGTAATGTATGTCAAATTCATACCTGTGCCTGTGGCGCTCTGAAATCTTTTCTTTCCCATAGGCCTCAAAGCTATTTGTGCCTTTTTTCAGCTTACACGGATACGCGCCAAGACGCATCGTACCACCCATATTTTTTACCCTTTTCTGCTCTTCGAGAAGGCTTATCACAGGATACGGATTAGACTTATCAAACTCCGTGGAATTTGCTTTCTTAAGGCCGCAGACATTCCTTGCGAATTCTATGACAGAGCACTGCATGCCAAGGCATATGCCAAAAAATGGAATCCCTTTTTCCCTGGCAAATCTTATAGATTCCACCTTCCCCTCTATGCCTCTCGTCCCAAATCCGCCCGGAACAAGGATTCCGCTTACATCCTTTAAAAATTTCTCAGCGCCCTTCTGCTCTATTTCTTCAGCGTCTATCTTCTTAATAATGACCTTTGCATCATTTGCTATGCCTGCGTGCTTTAACGCCTCATAAATAGATTTATACGCGTCGTTAAGCTCGATATATTTTCCCACAACCGCTATTGAAACTTTTTTGGAAGGATGCAATGACCTCTTTACCACCTTTTCCCGCCATTCAATAAGATTGCCTTCCTGATACCTTATCTCAAGAAGCTTTAATATTATCTTGCCAAGCCCCTGTTCCTGTAATAACAGCGGGACCTCGTATATGTCCTTTACATCCGGCATGTCTATTACAGCGTCCTCGTCCACGTTGCAGAAAAGCGATATCTTTTCCTTTATCTTTTTTGAAATCGGTTTTTCTGTCCTGCAGACCAATATATCAGGCTGTATGCCTATCTCCCTTAATTTCCCCACGCTGTGCTGGGTGGGTTTTGTCTTCAGCTCTTCCGCGGCTTTCAGATAAGGCACTAGCGTCAGGTGTATGTTTATTGAATTCCCTCTGCCCAGATGCTGCCTGAACTGCCTGATAGCTTCTAGAAAAGGCAGGCTTTCTATATCGCCTACTGTTCCCCCGATCTCGCATATCACTATATCTATATCTTTTCCCTGGGAAACTTTTTTTATATGAGAGATAATCTCATTTGTTATATGCGGCACCACCTGGACTGTTGCGCCCAGATAATCTCCGCGCCGTTCTTTTGTTATTACGGCATTATAAATCTTGCCTGTGGTGATATTGTTTTCCTGGGTCATGTTGGCGCTTACAAAACGCTCATAATGCCCCAGGTCCAGGTCTGTCTCAGCCCCGTCATCAGTCACATAAACCTCTCCGTGCTGAAACGGATTCATTGTGCCGGGGTCCACATTTATATACGGGTCGCATTTTTGTATGGTGACCTTCATGCCTTTTGATTCAAGGAGTTTTCCTATGGAGGCTGAGGCAATTCCCTTGCCAAGGCTTGAAACAACCCCGCCTGTTATAAAAATATATTTCGGCATGCTACTGTTTCCCCTTTATAGTCTCAACTGCCTTTTCCAGATCCTCAGGCGTATCTATGCCTATGGTGTCAAACTTTGTCTCAATAACTTTTATCCTGTATCCGTTTTCCAGGACGCGCAGCTGTTCCAGTTTCTCTGTCTTTTCCAGGTGCGACTGCGGGAGCGATTTAAAAGTGAAAAGAAAATCTTTTGCGTATGCGTAAATGCCTATATGTTTATAATAATCTATGATCTGCAGTTTGTCGTCAGAACCCATCCTCTTATACGGGATAGGCGACCTTGAAAAATACAACGCAAGGCCAAATCTATCAAAGACCACCTTGACCACATTCGGGTCCTGGATCTGGGCAGCGTTATTGATTTTATGGCAGAGCGTTGCCATCACTAAAGTTTTATCCTTTAATATAGCACCTGCCACATCATCAATCATTGAAGGATGCAGAAGCGGCTCGTCTGCCTGAATATTTACGATAATCTTCGCGTCAATCGAAGCAGCTACTTCTGTCAAGCGGTCTGACCCGCTTTTATGCGCGATAGAGGTGTATACCACATTTGCGCCGAACCCTTTGGCAACATTGTAAATGCGCTTGTCATCAGTCGCCACTATAAGGTCATCTATAGATTTTGACTTTTTTGCGTTCTCCCAGGTATGCTGTATAACAGGTTTGCCGCAGAAGTCCGCCAGAAGTTTTCCTTCGAATCTCGTAGAGCCGTATCTTGCAGGAATTATACCGACAGCTTCCATGATAATTACCTTTCATTAAATATTGCTAATTCAAAAGTAAAAACGAAAAAGTCAAAACCACAATTAAAAATTCAAAACCTTTATTTTGACTTTTTACTTTTGCCTTTTTTAGTTTTGACTTTTTACTTTTGCCTTTTTACTTTAACTTATTTAATCCTAGCTAATAGTTCTTTTTGTGTAATGACAGCTATGCCCACCTTGCCCACCACAATGCCTGCCGCAATATTTGAAACATAAGCTGCGTCTTTCATGTCTATGCCTAGCGCTAGCGCCAGGGTAAACGCGCTGATCACAGTATCTCCTGCGCCGGAAACATCAAATACCTCCTGCGCAACAGTTGGTATGTAAGTAATAGCCCCGTTCTTTTGAAAAAGCTGCATGCCGTTTTCCCCCAGTGTCACCAGGACGCCTTCGCAATTCAATTTTTTAAGCAGGGTTTTGCCTATTTTAAATATGCTTTTATTGTCTCTGGCCTTGATACCAGCTGCTTGAGCTGCCTCATGATGGTTAGGGGTTATGGCTGTCACGCCTTTATAATAAGAAAAATGCTCTTCCTTGGGATCCACGGTTATAATTTTTTTCTTTTTCTTTGCTATGCTTAAAATTTCTTTCAAAAGCTTTGCCGAAATAACGCCTTTGCCGTAATCCTCTATTATAATAGCGTCCATTTCGTCAATTACGTTCTTGACGTAATCTATAATCTTATCCAATACGCCTGATGAAATACTTTCTATTTTTTCCCTGTCAATCCTCACTACCTGCTGGTGATGCGCCACCACCCTGGTCTTCAATGTCGTGGGCCGGCTGTCATCTATGATAATGCCGTCTGTATTTATGCCTTTTTCCGTCAGGCCTTCTTTAAGTATCCCTGCCCTCTCATCATTTCCGGCGACGCCCGATATATACACCTTTGCGCCCAGCGAAGCAATGTTATTCGCCACATTCGCAGCCCCGCCCGGCATAAATGACTCTGACTTAACCCACACCACAGGCACTGGAGCTTCAGGAGAAATCCTGGAAACCTCTCCCCATACAAATTCATCCAGGATCAAATCGCCTATCACAAGAATTTTTACATTGCTGAATCCGGGTATTATCTTTTTTAATTTTTCCATTTTCATATTTTTTCTATTATAGCTTGCGCAAGAAGCGGCAGCAATATTTCATGCTGCCCTATTATATTGTAACCTTTACCGCCTGAGCGTACAGGCCTGGTAACCACATTCTGATGGGGCCTGTAATGGTATATCATATCAAAATTACACGCTGTAAAATCTTTCACCTTATAACCGAGGTTTCTTGCTACATTTATTGCTTTTAAAAATACTTCCGGCAGCACCACTGAAGACCCTATGTTCAGTACCACGCCTCCGTCTCCCAGAGCCGCAACCTCTTCTATTAAATTATAAAAATCTTTTATTGAAGCCTGGCCTGCCGCGCCTGCGTCAAAACTCGGGTGCTGATGTATTATATCAGTCCCTATTGCAATATGCACCGTAACCAGGACATCTTCTTTCATGGCATTGTATAAAATACTTTGATTCCTGAAAGAAAGTTTTTCGTCATTTATCACTTCGCCTATTGCCCTGCCTGCGCCTATATCCTTTTCAACAGCTTCTTCAAGAGCGCCGTTTATATATAAAGCTGTCTCCTTTGCCATGCCGAAACTTCCGTCTTCCAGGGCATCAGGCACATCCTCTGAAGTCCTGCCTATGAGGGCTATTTCAAAATCATGTATTGCTCCAGCGCCATTCAAAGAAACAGCTGTTATCACCTTTTTTTTCATTAATTCGATGATTACCGGGTTCAGGCCGCATTTAATAACATGGCCGCCCATCATAAATATAACAGGTTTTTTCTTATTGCGAGCTGAAACAATAGCCTCTACCACTGCCTTAAAATCAATCCCTGCGAGTATATTTGGAAGAGAGCTATAGAAATCAGAAAAGAGAGCGGCTTTTGAAGGCGGCTTGGCAAAGTCTTCATGCCTTACCTTGCATTTCCTCTTAGAGATAGGATAAGTCTTTAGTTTGTCTAGGTTTATCTTGATTTTATCTCGAGCCATAAAACATCCTTTAATCCGAGCATTTTAACATTATTAACAATAAGTGTCAAGGTAGACTATGGGAGTCCGACTCCCTGCGGGAGTCAGACTCCCATAGTCTACCATCACTCCACCTTTTGAAGAGTCACTGTCACGGTCCCTACAAACGGAATACTCGACTGCACTACTATAAGAATCGGTATCCTCTGCTCGTCTGCTGAAAACCATATGCTGACCTTCGCGTTTTTGTTAAGTTCTCCCTGGAACCAGGACATGGGTTGAGCCATAAATGCCTGCCAGTTTCCGAGGTTCTTAATCTTTATAATGCCTCTATCCCCGATCTTTGTTTCAAGAAACCAGTTTTTATCATCCAGGTGCACATTTGCAAATAGCGCCTCTCCGGGTTTTATATCGCTCAGCCTGAAATAATAAATACAGCTTACAGGGTCATGTACGCCCTTCGGGATATTAAACTCTTTTTTCTCATTTGTAACCCTTGATACGGAAACTGCCCTCCCATTTTCCTGATCAAAGTCCACATACTCATCCCTTATCTTTTTCCCTTCTTTCTGTTTTTTATCAAACCTTATAGGATAAAGTTCTTTTGTGTCTATATATGTGGATATCTCGTCCTCCACAGGGAAAAGCTTTGCCGCAAAAGAAGTCGTATTCGCCTTTGCAACTATATGATAGACTTCCCGGCCGTTCAATTCCGTAATTTCCTTTACAAGTAAAGTTGCAAATCCCACATCCATACCCATCCACTCCGCCTTATAGGTAAATTTTTCCCCAACCCGCAGCTGAGGTTTCGGGGCTTCTATCTTAATCTCTTCGGGTTTTTTTTCCTTGATCTTATAGCTTGATGTAACCCCGCATCCGGAAATAAAAAACGCCGGAATAATTACTATTAGGATTGCTTTTAATTTCATGCCGTCTCCTTCTATTTACAGAAAGTCTTTAGCTTTTTCAAAAACCTCTTGCGCGCTTATAGACTCAAGGCACAAAAAGCCTTTTTTACAATCATGCGCGAGGCATTCTTTGCAGCCGACATCTTTATGAATAGCCAATGCCTTCGCTCCAAGAGGCCTCCATCTCACAGGGCTGAGGCCTTTCTGATTTCTTCCGAATATAGAAATAACAGGGCTTCCCACAGCTGCCGCGATATGCGCAGGGCCTGAATCATTTGATATAACCACGCTTGCCTTTTTAAATAACGCTGCTAATTCTCCTAGTGTGGTGGGATCGCAGAAAAAAATAGGCTTATTTTTCATCAAGCCTCTTACTTTTTCCCCCAGGCCTGCCTGGCCAAGGGCCAGATTAATCATGACTTTTATTTTTAAATTTTCTATCAGCATATCGCCTGTTTTTGCAAAATTTTCCAAAGGCCACATCTTTGACTTGCAGCTGGCGCCGGGATGAAGAATTACGAATTTTTCTCCGCTCGCTATGCCTAAGGTTTTAAGTATTTCCTCTGCCTTTTTTTCATCCTCATGCTGGACATATATCAAAGGATCAGAGAACTCCGGTTTCATATTTAGATATCGCAATATATCCAATGAATATTCAGCTTCATGCTTTTCGCCTAACTTTTTTATATCTTCTATTTTATCCGTTAACAAAAAATCAGCCTTTCCTCTGGCATACCCTATCCTCCTGGGAATCCCGGCTAAAAAACAAAGAAGGTTAGTCCTTTTAGTTGAATGCAGATTCAAGGCCATATCAAATTTTTTCGACCTTAACCATTTTATAAAACCAAGGTTTTTCAGGATACCTTTATGTTTTTTATTTTTATCATATACTATCACTTCATCGATATGCGGATTGCCTTTCAATATGTCGTCTATCCTTGGCTGTACCATAACGGCTATGTAAGCATCAGGAAACGCTTTTCTGATGGCCTTTATAGCAGGCAAAGATAAAATCACATCTCCTATCCTGTCAGTTCTTGTAACAAGTATCCTTTTCATATAGATCTTCTTATTGCTTCTAAAACTTCTTCTGCGCTGATAGCTGCCATGCATTCATGCGTGCCGAATTTACACTGCGCCTTTTTGCACGGCGAACATTTAAGATCTTTTCGTATTACTATATCCTCTTTACCCCTCGGGCCGTATTCTTCAGGATCAGTAGGCCCGAATATCGCCACAACCTTCACGCCGAGATCAGACGCTATGTGCATACCTGCGCTGTCGCCTGTCAAAAGTAAATTGAATTTTTCCACAAGCGCAAAAAGCTCATTCAAACTTGTCTTGCCTGTTAAATCAATAAGCCCAGGTTGTTTTATCCTAGCTGCAATCTCTTTAGACAACCCAGCCTCTTTCGTATCGCCTATTAAAATAACTTTATACTGCAGGTTCTTCATGATGCTATTTATAACATCTGCAAAACCTTGTCTTTTCCACTGTTTTAAATGGCTTTTGCTCCCAGGGCACACCCCTATGATTATATCCGTATTTTTAATGCCGCTCGTTTGCAAAATATCTTCTATCTTTTTCCTGGCCTTATCATCTATATAAATATTTTTTTGCTGCTTATAAATCAGCTCAAAAGGCCTCAGGCTCTCCAGATGTATTAATCTTTTATGTCTTATTCCAGATCTCGCTACAGGCAATAAAGCTGACCTATGTTTTGCCCCGATAAGCACAGGCAAAAAACTTGTCTTCATGTCAATTGCCAAATCATATTTTTCAGCCTTTAGCTTTTTTATAAAAGTTATTTTATCTTTCAGCCCTGCATGTTTATCGTAAATAAAAACCCTGTTAACCCGGGGGTCTTTTTTAAAGACCTCTTGAGGCCTTGGCCCTACCACAACATCTATGCTAGCTTCCGGAAAATTATCCTTCAACGCGGATAGAACAGGTAGTGTCAAAATCGCATCCCCTATATTAGAAAGCGTAATAAAAAGAATCTTATGAGTGTTTGATAATTTCATCAAGGGCATCTAATACATCCTCCACATCCACTGCCTTTATACATCTATTGTCATTACATTTAGAATCATAACACGGTATTTTACAGCCTATATCTTTATGCAGGACCTTGTATTTCCCGTCTCCATAAGGCCCTGTTAATTCAGGCGAGGTAGGCCCGAATATGGCTATCACATTAGCCCTTGCAGCCACAGCAAGATGCATAGGGCCTGAATCATTTGAAATAACGCATACTGCCTTTTTAAAGATAGCGCCGAGTGTTTTCAGATCGGTCTTTCCGCACAGCGCTGCAGGCTTATGTTTCATTAAACGCGCTATATCTTCTGCCAGAGGAATATCCTTTTCCGCTCCGGTCAGCACAATAGATATCCCTGTTTTTTTAAATATCTCATCCCCTAATTTTGCAAAACTCTCCAAAGGCCATCTTTTAGGATTCCAATTGCCGCCTGCGTTAAGAACTATGAAATCCTTGCCTTTTAACCCGGCATCCTTTAAAATATTTTCGGCAATTTTCATATTATTCTCGGAAATATATATTTCATAATTTTTATTTTTGGTTTCTATTCCCATAGCCCTGGCAAGATTTAAAAAATATTCTACCTTATGCAATTTCTTATGCGGGATATCGACTCTTTTGGTCAATAAAAATCCCGTCCTTTTGGACCTGTAACCCACTCTATGCTGTATCTTTGAAAATAAAAGTAGAAGAGCCCTAGATAGAGATTTCCTCAATATAAAAGCTATATCAAAATTTTTCGACCTGAGATAGGATATTATCGAAAACTTTTTCAATAGGCTTTTGTGCTGCTTTTTTTCGTCATAGATTATAATCTCGTCTATATTGCGGTTCCCTTCCAGTATCTCGTAACACCTGGGATGCGTGAGAATCGCGATATACGAATCGG
>JAHJGB010000068.1 GCA_018824725.1 Candidatus Omnitrophota bacterium | reverse complement strand
GGCCTAAGCTGGTTGATTTCGAATATTTTTTTAAAAACAAGTCTAAAAAAAAGGCAGTCTCTGAACATGTATCGCTGTATAACCCAGCACTAAATAAGAGGTCAGCGCAATTAATTGAACCAATGGAAAAATTCTTCTTTGAGAGGCTGAAGCAATTAAACAAATCAAGGAAAAAAATAGCTTTTAAGAGGCTGGCGCAATTAATAAATTCAAGGAAAAAGTTCGGCCTTATAGATAGACTTGAACTCCCGTATAATTTTTACGCGAATGTATGGCTATATAAAATACCTGAAGTCAAAAAGGACGAGTTGTCTGTAAAAATTTTAAATGGAAAAATAAAGATTTTTTTCAGAGGCAAGGAGATAACCAAAGACGAAGGCGTTACATCAAAATTTATCTATAATACCAAAACCTATAAATATAATGAAGCAGCCAGGGATTTTTACGATATATCGCCGCAAGAGGTTAGGATGGTTGCTGAATGGGGCGATCTCGGAGTCATAGAGTCCGCTTCGATAAGCATAGGGACTGAAAAAATAAACACGGTAAACATAAAAATCGAATTAGATGCACAAAAGGATATTACTTTGGACGGCTGGCATATGGACAGCCTTATTTCCAATGAATACAAAGAATGGATAAGGCCTTTCTTTAAGCGTGTTTTTAAAGAAATATCGCCATTATCAAATAATTTTGAGCCTCTTGATTTGGATTATACAGGCCCCAATATAGCAGGTATCTGCGGGAATGCCAGAGAGGGGTTGCCCGCATTATTATTTAATAGTTTAGATTCAGAGGTTCCTGTGCATGTCGGGGTGTCCAATGCTAACTATTACCATAATTCACGCTGCATATATGTAACAGCCGGCTCAGGGATTCATCTGGAGCCTGGAAAACCAAAGGTTATTTTGAATCTTGATATTTCAATATTGGATGATTCAAAGTTAACAAATTTTATTTCAAGTGCAGAAAAAGCTGCTTTTAGAGATGAGAACCGATAAAAAAATGGGAGGGGGCCTTTTAGCGGAAAATATCTCTTGCAGCTCGGGATAAGTTATTATATATTCAATAGCATAGATATAGCTTCTTTAGATACAAAAGGAAACATATTGAAAGTTGAGTTTGAAACGAAGCAGCCTTTGATTAATCAATGTGGAAGGATTGCGTCAACAATAAGCGTTATAATCCCTGCCGCATCTGATTCAGAAAATCTGCCCATAAGGTCTTTTTTAAAAGACCTGAATTATCCAAAGAATAAAGTGGAAGTAATTTTAAGCGTTGGCAGGTGGCCTTCTGTCCAGAGAAATTGCGCCGCAGGCACAGCCAAAGGGGATATATTGTATTTTATCAACAGAGATACTCGATTGGAGCCGGATATATTTAACAAAATAATCAAGATTATCAATAAAGATGAAAGGGTTGCAGGTGTAGGCGGGCCTGACCTTATCCCAGCAGATAATAGTTATGCGCAGCACCTATTCGGGTATGCCATGGGTTCTTATTTTGCGCATTGGAAAATGAGAGCAAGATATTTGCAGGTCGGAAGAGAGAGGATTTCCAGCGAAAGTGAATTATTGCTCAGTAACCTTGCGGTAAAAAGGGAAATTTATTTAAAGGCAAACGGCTTCGATAATCGTTTATATCCTAATGAAGAAAATGAGCTAATCAATAGAATTTCAAAAATGGGTTATAAATTTATCTATAGCCCGGATATGAAAATTTACAGAGATAAGCGAAGGAGTTTATTTGAATTCTCCAGGCAATTTTTTAAATACGGACAGGGAAGAATGAATCAAATCTTAATAGAGGGGGTTTTTAAAAATCTACCTTTTTTATGCCCGCTCCTATTGTTGATTTATGTTTTAATCTTGGCATTTCTAAAAAAAAGCTGGATTAATCTCGGACCGCTATTTGCATATATAACTTTGGGAATTATAGATGCGCTTTACCTTTCCTTAAAGAATAAAAAAAATATGATATTGCAGTTATTCGCAATTTACGTGATTATGCATATTTCTTATGCATCGGGGTTGCTCAGCAGATTATTAACTATTTTTAAAAGGCCACAATATAAAAAAGATGGACTTGATAAGGTAAAGATCAAGAGTATAAAATCTTTTAATTAATACAGGTAAAGTTTATGGAAAATATAGAGTTTAGTATTGTGGTCCCTTTTTATAATAAAGAAAAGAGCCTGGATGCCTGCATCCAATCTCTTTTGACGCAAGAATACCCTGCGGAAAGATATGAGATTATATGTGTAAATAATAACTCAACGGATAACTCCTGTTCGCTTGTGAATAAATATCCAAGCGTTAAACTGATTCACGAGAAGATGCAAGGTGCTTATGCGGCCAGAAATGCCGGCATTTTGCAATCAAAAGGCGCCTTTATAGTTTTTACTGATGCCGACGCAAAAGTCAGGGATAGCTGGTTACGCAATATCCACTTTGAAATAGATAAGAATAACTATGACATACTTATAGGATGGTATAAGGCTGCGTCTGCAGGAAAGTTGTTGCAGTTTCATAGCCATTTTATTTCCGAAAGGATAAAAAAGGCAATTGAGCAAAAAAGCATATCTATTTTGACCGCAAGCGCCTGCAATCTCATTGTCAGAAAAGATATATTTAGAGAAAAAGGGCTTTTTTTAAATATATCGCGCGGCGAAGATAGGTATTTTGTTATAAGGTGCTTTGAAGAAGGATACAGAATCGGTTTTGCCGAACATATCGAGGTGGAGCGAAGCGACATTTGCTCCGTGAATATTGCTTTATTAAAAAATTTTATCTACGGTTACGCAAATGCGGTATACGTAAAACGTGTAAAGCGGAAAATTTCTTTGCTAAAAAGCATACCGGTAACGGTAAAGTTTGCATTCCGGCATTTTCCAATTGGCATGAGCTTATTGCTGTTCGCATTTTTTTATATTTTAGGGTATTTTTTAGGAAAAACCAAATGCTGTTCAAACAGGGCCTGTACATACTGAAATATACTTATGAAGCCTAGCGGCAGAAAATACATCAATTTAGTGCGCGAATTCTTTATTGCAGAAATGAAACTTGAGGAACAGGGTACAATATTGGGATTTATATGGATTTTGCTGTACCCTTTTTTAATGCTCTTGATTTTATATATGCTGTTCTCAAAACGCTTAGGGAAGGGAATCGAGCATTATGAAATATATTTATTGATAGGGATTCTTCACTGGGAATTTTTCAGTAAAGCTACAAGTAAAAGCTTAAAAAGCCTCATAAGTAAAAGACAGATATTGCTCAATACCTATTTACCGAAAGCGGCTTTAATATTAAGCTCAATTTTGGTAGTGTTTATTTCATTTTTATTTGAGTTAATCATACTGGGAGGGTTTCTTATTGTTTCCGGGGTAGGATTTTCGGAGAAGGTATTATTTTTTCCTTTCATAGTTCTTATTGAGTTATTGTTGATAATAGCGGTATCTTTAGTCCTGTCTTGTCTGAATGTGTACTTCAGGGACATAGCTCATTTCTGGAATGTTTTATTGCGCATAGGATTCTTTTTGACCCCGATATTTTACCCGATACCAAAGCTTATTTCCGAGGGAAAGAAAGGGATATATTTATTAAATCCTATGACACAGATTATAATATTTACGCGAGACATTTTGTTGTTTAAAAGAGAGCCGTCTTTTATGCACATGTTTTTATTTTTTTCATTTGTTTTAGTTATTTTTACAACAAGCTGTCTAATTTTTAAAAAATTGAAAACCAATGTTCTGGAAAAGATGTAAGATTGACAAAAAGCATGATCTCTTTAATTAATGTTTCAAAAAAATTTATAATTCCAGAAAATAAACGCGGTACTTTATTGAAAAGTATCATCAGTAATATAGTAGGGCAGAGCGCGCATAAAACCATATGGGCGTTAGATAAAGTTACTCTTGATATAAAAAGGGGCGAGACAGTAGGCCTTATAGGCCAGAATGGATCCGGCAAAAGCACCTTGCTAAGGATAGTACAGAAGATATATGAACCTACTTCAGGGTCACTGAAAGTGCAAGGCGATGTGGCCTCTGTTTTGCATTTGGATACAGTATTTTTTCCAGACCTTTCGCTAAGGGATAATATATTCTTATTTGGTACGATAATGGGAATGGACAGGAAAGGCATATCAAAAAATCTTTCCCGTATAATGGATTTTGCAGAATTAAACGAATTTTTTTATGCCGCGGTAAGGACGCTTTCTTCCGGGATGAAACAGCGCCTTGCTTTTTCCGTAATTCTACACGCATGCAAAGATATTCTGCTATTTGATGAGATATTTGCCGAGAGAGATCAAAGGTTTAAGCAGAAATGTTTCGGCATTATCGAAGGGCTAAAAAAAGAAGGGAAGACCATACTATTTACTTCGCATGACCTGAATATAATAAAAAGATTTTGTGACAGAGTTTTTTTATTGCAAAATGGCCGAATCGTAGCCTCCGGCGATGCCGACGAAATAATACAGAGATATGCGGATTTATTGCTCAGAACAGATTCAGATAAGTCGGAGGTTTAGATTGCCATGAAGATTTGGTTATTAAGTTCTGAATTTACAGATGACAGTACCGGAGGTATTGCCAGATATATAGATAATTATGCAAGATTATTGGGTAAATCCGGGCATGAAGTCTTAATAATTACGCTTGCTAAACAGGCACAGGATAAAATTATTGCGCCTGGGGTCAGGCTGATCGGAATTGTTCCGCATTGCGGCTTGGCAAATCGTACAAAGATTCCGCATAAACACCTCAAATCCCCTTATAGCATAATGCCCTATTGGCCTGCTTTTAGTTATCAGATCGCAGAAAAAGTGCTTGATATTTTACAAAGATTTCCTTCGCCAGACATTATTGAATCGCAGGAATATAATGCTATTCCATATTTTTTATTACAGAGAAAACTTACCGAAGAAGCAATCCTTAAAAAAATACCCATCATTGTGCATCTGCATTCTCCTCATTTTCAGATAGCGCATTTTAACCAGGAGCCGCGGTATAAATTGCCTCAATATTGGATCGGCCAGATGGAGAAATTCTGTATTATTTCTGCAGACGCGCTTGTATGTCCAAGTTATTCTTTGGCGCGCTCAGTTGAAAAATTATTAAATCGTTCTCTTGATATTAAAATAATACCATACCCGTTTATCTCTGATAATAAAAAAGAAATTTTATCTGACAATACACAGTCTAACTGCATAGTTTATGTAGGCAGGCTGGAGGCAAGAAAAGGAATACCTTCTCTGGTCAGCTCATGCAGTGATCTATGGGCCTCCGGCGAAGATTTTAAACTGGTTCTGATAGGCGGCGATACCAAATTTTTGCTAAAGAATACAACGATGGCCGCTTTTATCAAGAAATATTATACGAAGTGGATTAAAACAGGTAATCTAAAATTGTTAGGTGAGTTAAAATATTCAGAAACAATGGAGCATATTCAGAAAGCTCGTGCGGTTATCATTCCTAGCGTATGGGATAATTTTCCCAATGTTTGCTTGGAGGCCATGGGTTTGGGGCAGATAGTCTTAGCTTCGAAGTCCGGCGGTCAAGCGGAAATTATAGAATCAAACGGAGTAGACGGTTTTTTATTTGATTGGGATAAAAAAAATGATTTTGAGGAAAAGCTTATACATATATTAAAAATGAACGATAAAGACCGCAATAAAATGTGCAGTAATGCCAGGAGACGCATTCAAATATTATGTGACTCGGAGAAGAATATAGCTGAGAGAATTGAATATTATCAAAAGATTGTTGCCGCTTATAAGCCTAAGGTGATATTTCCCACAATTAACAATCTATCAAGAAATTTTATAGAATCGAGAATTTCCGTGTCAGAGAAAGAGCAGAAGGGGCTGGTCTCCGTGATTATTCCCTATTATAATTTGGGCGATTATATTGAAGAAGCCCTTCATAGCGTGCTAAGCTCTAGTTATTCTCCAATCGAAGTTATTATTGTAAATGACGGCAGCGATGATACTAAGAGCATAGAAGTTCTTAAAAAAATAGAAAATAAAAATCTGAGTAATACCCGCATTTTACATACTAAAAACCAGGGCTTGGCATTGACAAGAAATATAGGCGCAGAAAAAGCCGGGGGGGAATTTATCGTATTTGTAGATGCCGATGATATGGTAGAACCGCATTATTTTAGTAAAGCAGTTTATGTTTTGCAGCGTTATGAAAATGTTGATCTTGTTTATTCCTGGATGCAACATTTTGAGGAATCAAAAGGTATGCGGTTAACGTGGAATGCGGAATTTCCTTATATTTTAGGCCATAATATGATATCGCAGCTGGCTGTAATCAGAAGGCATTCATTTCTGAAGGGAGCCAGAAATAAACCGGATATAAAACCCGGTTTCGAGGATTATGAATCATGGATAGAACTTCTCAAGCAGGGAGGGGTTGGCGTTAGTCTTCCGTTTTGCCTTGTGCGCTACCGTGTAAGAAAAAATTCCATGCATAGGAGCACTACTCCTAACAGCCATTTATATGTTTATGAACTGATAACACAGCATCATCCGGAATTATATGAAAAATGGGGAGAAGAACTTTTTCATCTCCAGAACGCAAACGGCCCTGGAAGGTCATGGCAGAATCTTTCTTTTGGAACAAGATGGTATGAATTAAACGAATTAAAACAGTTTAAAGACAGTGTTTATAATTTTCTTCCAGGGTGGCTCAGGCCCATTGCGACATTGCTTTACCGCAAGTATATACAAAAAGGATATAACTGATAAATAATCAGATATGTTAACATGCTTTATAGATTTGTGCTTTTGTTACAGGGTAGTACCGGAATATAATCGGCCGATTTTATTCTTCAAAAAAGTTTACCCAGTAAGTATTTTTGAATTTTTCTTTTAATTCCCAATAATTTGAAATTGTTTCTGTAAGCGGATGGATATTCAGTTTTTTAAGAGAGCTCCGGAGAGTTTCTGTTTCCAAATTCAGAAATTTTTGGATGCGGTTTGTTTCTTTTGAACAGTCCTTATCCAAGTCTTCATAGAAGACTTCAAGAACACGACTATCTTTAAAAAGAATATTACATTGATCTATCCATTTTTGCATTCGCAAAAAATAATCAAGGCAGTCATTATAACCGAGTTGGATTTTTATGTCTTTTGTAACCTGAGAGGCGTCATGTATTTGCCAGACATTTGTTATTTTAGTCAGTCTATACGAAAGGTAACTCTTGAGAAGATTTTTTCTTTTGAGATGGATAATTTTTAAATCAGGGAGGTTTTTTAAATAAGGCCAGACCTTTTTTAACCTTCCCTGTCTCGCCTGCTGATAAAATATCTTAAAACCTACGGCTGCAATGTTAGAGGGATATTTTCGGAATATTAGCTTCTCCATGAATTTTATGGGATATTTATCTCTAAAAGCAGTAAATCTCTCTGAGTCATACCCCGGGTAGTAGGAAGAGAAACTTTTTAAACTAATGATAATCTCACCATAACAGATTGTTTGAGTGTGTGATCCTAAGAGAGAGACCAGATAGCTTGAACCTGTCCGCGGAGAAGCAAGAATAATAAACTTTTGATAATCGAGATTGTCGCCTTTTAAAGGCGGATTTTCATCAAAGGGCAATAAATGATTTTGCTTGCCGAAAGGTAGTCCAAATATTCTCATAATCTAAATATAACGCAGCTGAACTGTTACTGTGAATTTAATACTCTTGAAAAAAGTTTTTCATTTTTTTATTATAACACCTAGCAATTTTGGAAGCAACCAGAAAACGAAAACATGGAAACGAGAACAAAATCTTGCAACAGCCCGCATGCTGCGCTATACTGCATGGAAAGCGAACCGTTCTTTATTGCTTCCAGCAGCTTCAGAAGTAGTCATGCAGCCTGCTTGAGGTAAAACTCGTTGAAAAATTCCGGCTTAAGTTCTATGAGAGCAATAAAAAAATCGCTGAGATTTACAAAATGGCAAAAGAGCAGATTTATTGAATGAAATTATATGGATAAAATATTATTTTTTTTGCTCTTCTTAACTGCGAGTTTTTTAGGATATTGGTTTCTGCCGCACAAATCAAGAAGCCCTTTCTTGCTTATAGCCAGCCTTTTCTTTGCCTTTTCCTTTAGCGCGGGATACAGCTGTCTTTTCTTGTTTAATATTGTTATCATCCATTACATAAGCAATATTTTAAAAAATAAAAACGATAGAGGAAAAGTTTTCTATTTAAGATTATCTCTCCTTTGGCTTATTGGAAACCTCTGTTTCTTTAAGTACAATAATTTAATATTTAATTTCGCTAATTTATTATTACCCATAGGGATTTCTTATGTTACTTTTAGGTTGATACATTATATAGTTGAGGTCTATAGGGGTAATATTGTAAATACCTCTTTTATTGAACTGGCTGTATACGTATTATTCTTCCCGACTTTTTTAGCCGGCCCGGTTGACAGGTTCCCAAGATTTAACTCGCAGTCCAGAGAGATTAGAAAATTCGAAATAGCTGAATTCAATTACGGTTTACTGCGTATAATTTATGGGGTAATAAAAAAAGCTGTTATAGCGGATAGGCTGGCAGGTTTTATAATGCCTGTGCTCCATGCGCCGCAGGGCTATCCCAGAGGAATTGTTATCCTCTCTGTTTATGGACTGGCTATCCAACTTTATATGGATTTTTCCGGATATACGGATATGGCCATAGGCATCGCAAGATTATTTGGCTATAAAATTATGGAAAATTTTGATAAACCGTATTTTAAAAAAAATATAGCTTTATTTTGGAGAAGCTGGCATATCTCAGTTTATTCCTGGATAAGAGATTATTTCTTTTTTCCGGTATTTGGATGCAGGGCTTCAAAGGCGATGATATATTTAGGTACAGTTGTAACCATGGTCGTTTTTCATCTATGGCATAAAGCCACTTTAGGATTTTTATTCTTGGGGATATATCATGGCATTGGATTACTGGTTTGGCAGTTATTTCAGGTGGTTAAAAGAAAGTACTCTTTTTTTAAGAATGTACATTCTTATAGATGGCCGGGTTTGATTTCCTGGTTTATTACATTCTCCTTTGTCAGTTTTGGCTGCATTTTTTTTAATTCTAACATTACCTCGGCTTTCAACATTATAAAACGGATTTTTATGTAACGCCGGCTATGTTATAATGTTATAAATAACCAGATTTTTCGGAGCGTTTTAAATCGATGCAAAAAGAGCTAAAAGGACAGATAAAAGATTTTATCATAAATACTTTCTTGGGAGGGAAAGGTTCTATAAAAGAGGATGAATCGCTTTTTGAGAGCGGCCTAATCGATTCCTTCGGCATGCTGGAATTGGTGGCTTTTGTTCAAAAAAAATTCGGTGTTTCTGTCAAGCCTAGTGAAGTTATGATTGAAAATTTTTCCTGCGTTAATAAGATCGTTCAATTTATAGATAAAAAACAAAAAGGCTCTTAGAAGGCATTCAATATGAAACCAGAAAAACAAATATCTTATGATTTTAGGAAAAAGCCCAATATTATAGCAGCCTTATCCTATCGAGGTGCTGATCAAAGACGCTTATTTGAGTATGCGCGTAAAATCAGAGATGCCATCTTTTTAAAAAAAGTGGAAGTACGCAGTGTTATCGAATATTCAAACATATGTCAGCAGGCATGTAATTATTGCGGGATGCACAAAGGATCAAGAATTAAGAGGTATATTTTTAGCGATGAGGAATTCCTGGGTCGCGTCGAAACTCTTTATAATCGTGGGCGCAGAATCATAATGATTCAGACAGGGGAATCTGATTCAGATGCTTATTTTGATACTTTATATGGATTATTAAAGCGGGTAAAAGACAGGCATTCGGACTTGACGCTGATCTGCAGTTTCGGCAGCCTACACGGACATAAATATAAAAAATTAAGGGAGATCGGGATTGAAAGGTATTTACTTAAGTTTGAAACATCG
>JAHJGB010000067.1 GCA_018824725.1 Candidatus Omnitrophota bacterium | reverse complement strand
TAACAAATAACACCTTGATGGGAGTCCGGCTCCCGAAGGGAGCCGGACTCCCATAGTGTAATAAATATGAGAAATAAATTTTTGCGCGACAAGATATATGTTATAGAGACAAATATAGACGACATGAGCCCGGTCGTTTATGAGACGGTTTTTGAAAAATTATACGGCTCGGGCGCATTGGAGGTGTTTCTTACCCCTGTTCAGATGAAAAAGATAAGGCCAGGGATTCTTTTGACAGCGTTAATCCCAAAAAATAAATTGGCAAAAATAGCAGAGGTGATTTTCAGGGAAACAACAAGTTTCGGAATCAGATATCATGAAGCCGGGAGATTGAAGCTGATCAGAAAAAAACCAGCGGATAGTGATATGTGCTGCGGAATAAAAATGAATAAGGGCTACATCGGGAAAGAACTCGTAAGTGTTTCCCCTGAATACAGCGATTGCCGTAAACTGGCCGCTAAGAAAAAAGTTCCGCTTAAGAGTATCATATGATAAAGCAAAGCGAAATCGTAAAAGAGACTGTAAAAAATATAGGGCTTCTCGACGATCACAAGATCCAGAAAGCGCTTGATGAACAATTGGATACCAAGGAGCGGCTGGCAAAAATACTTGTAAGGTTTGGTTACATAGCAAGCGAAAATGTCGGGAATGCCTTGATACCTCAGTTGGGGATATTTCCAACCCCCATTAAAATAGAAACCATAGACTTGAACGCAATTAATGTTATTTCTCCGCAGATTGCCGTTAACCACAGAATAATCCCTTTCAGGATCCAGGCTAAAACAGTTTTTCTGGCAACAGACGATCCTCTGAATTTTCTTTCAAACGGTTTTTTCGAAAGGATTACAAGCCTTGATGTGAATATAGTGCTTTCCAGCCAGGCTGACATAGACAAGGCTTTAGCAGAATTCTATCTATCCAAACATAAGGAAAAGGCCTATAGCGATTTAAGCAAATTAGCGGAAGATATCAAAGATGTAAAAGGCGATGATGACGCGCCTGTTATAAGATTAGTGAATATGCTGATAGAAGAGGCCTTGAAGAGAAGGGCGAGCGACATACACGTGGAACCCTTGGAGAATAAATTCCGCATCAGGTACAGGATTGACGGGGTATTGCATGAGATACCCGGCCCTCCTAAAAGGCTGCAAGGCTCAATCATAAGCAGATTAAAGATAATGGCAGGGATGGATATAGCGGAAAAACGGCTGCCTCAGGACGGCAGGATAAAGCTTAACCTGGAAAAAAAAGAACTGGACCTCAGGGTCTCTACTCTGCCTGCGATACACGGCGAAAGCGTTGTGATGAGGATTCTTGATAAAAGCAGCTTTATGGTAGGCCTGGAAGACATGGGGCTGTTGCCTGAAAACAAGAAAGATTTTGAGAGGCTGATAAACCTTCCGAACGGAATGATCCTGGTCACAGGCCCTACGGGAAGCGGAAAAACCACAACCCTGTATGCAACACTCAGCCATATAAATCAAAAAGAACGGAAGGTTATCACTATCGAAGACCCTGTGGAATATCAATTAGACGGAATAAACCAGGTTCAGGTAAAACCTCAGATCAACCTTACTTTTGCGAACGGACTGCGCTCAATGCTAAGGCAGGCGCCTGATATCATAATGGTTGGAGAAATAAGAGACCTGGAAACGGCTGAGATAGCAGTGCAATCAGCGCTTACGGGCCATCTTATTTTCAGCACCCTTCATACGAACGATGCGGCAGGCGCCGTGACAAGATTAGTGGATATGGGAATAAAACCTTACCTCGTGGCTTCCACAGTCCAATGCATAATGGCCCAGAGGCTGGTCAGGACAATATGTCCGTCCTGCAGAGAGGCGTATAAGCTGTCAGAGGAAGAGATTGCCATTCTGTCTCTGGATGCGGGCCAATCAAAAGATCTCGAGCTGTATAAAGGCAAAGGCTGCTCTGCCTGCAGCAATACAGGCTTTAAGGGAAGGATGGGTATATACGAACTCCTGGTTATGAATGACAGGCTTAGAGAGCTGGTGCTGGAAAATACGCCGAGCACTGTTTTGTGTAAAAAGGCAAGAGAATTTGGGATGAGAACATTGAAAGAAGACGGCGTGGAAAAAGTAAAACGCGGATATACAACCATTGAAGAAGTTTTGAGGGTCACTCAAGATGCCTGACAATATGGAAACAGCGGATTTATCAAAAATAACCATAGAAAAAGACGCTATAAACAATATCTCGGCTTCTACGGCAAGATTTTATAATGTAATGCCTATTAAAATAGAGAGAGATTCCGTTGTGGTGGCTGCTCATGACCCTTCCAATATGAAACTTTTAGATGATCTGCGCTTTGCGTCAGGGCTAAGCATCAGAATGGTGGCTGCAAAAGAGGATGATATTAAAAAGGCCATAGAGAAATATTACGGCAAAGAAGAGGAATCCTTGGGCCAGGTCATAGATGAGGCTGAAAAATCAACATGCAAGGTGCCTGCGGCAGGCAAAGTAGAAAGCGATGTTGATAAATTAAAAGAGATAGCCTCGTGCGCGCCTGTGGTAAAACTTTTAAATATGATTCTCCTCAGGGCGGTAAGAGAAAAGGCTTCTGACATACACTTTGAGCCTTTTGAAAAAGACTACAAGATACGATATAGAATAGACGGCATATGTTATGATGCTGTGCATCCGCCCAGGGACCTGAGCCTTGCCATAAGCTCAAGGATTAAAGTCATGGCAAACCTGGATGTGGCAGAAAACAGGCTGCCCCAAGACGGAAGGATTATGATAGCTATAGAAGGCAAGGCAGTGGACCTGAGGGTTTCTACGCTTCCTACTCTTTACGGAGAAAGCATTGTCATGAGGGTCCTGGACAAAAGCGTTGTAAGCTTGTCGCTGGACCAGATAGGCATGGACGAGGATATTAAATTAAAAATCAGAGAGATAATAAAAAGGCCGAACGGCATATTCCTTACCACCGGGCCTACGGGAAGCGGCAAAACTACCACGCTGTATTCCTGCCTGCGCGAAATAAACAAAATAGATTATAAGATAATAACCACAGAAGACCCCGTGGAGTATGACATAGAAGGCATTATCCAGGTTGCTATTAATACAAAAATAGACCTTTCTTTTGCAAAGACGTTAAGGCATATCCTCAGGCAGGATCCTGATATTATAATGGTAGGGGAAATAAGAGACTCTGAAACAGCAGAGATAGCTATCCAGGCAGCGCTCACAGGCCATCTCGTATTCAGCACTTTACATACTAACGATTCCCCTGGCGCTGTCACGCGGCTGTTGGATATGGACGTGGAGCCGTTTTTAATAACATCCACTGTCAGGGCAATCCTGGCGCAGAGGCTTGTCAGAAAGATATGTGTTAAATGCAGAAAGGAATACAAGCCTTCGGAAAGCGAGCTGTCTGAATTCAGCATATCAAAAGAAAAGATAAAAGGAATGAAATTTTATAAAGGTCAAGGGTGCCCAGAGTGTAATAACTCCGGCTATAAAGGCAGGACAGGTTTATATGAACTGCTTTTGATAGACGACAAAATCAGGGATCTTATAATCAGGCACGAAAGCCTGTCTGCCATAAGAGACGCAGCGTGCAGGGCCGGCATGAAAACCTTGCGGGAAAACGGCCTGAAAAAGGTTGTGGACGGAGTTACGACTATCGAAGAGGTTTTAAGAGAAACGAAGGAGTACGTCTAGTTATGGAAGCCCGACTCCCTATGGGAGTCGGGCTTCCGCAGGCTTTAGTGCAAGGAGGAGGCTATATGAAGAGAGGATTTACGCTTATAGAACTATTGGTGGTCATCGCTATTATATCAATACTCGGAGGCATGGTGATTAGCGGAGCTCAGCAGGCAAGAAAGCGGGGCGCAGTCACCAAGACAAAAGCTCAAATGGCTAGCCTGGAAACAGCTATAAGCATGTATGAAACAGATATGGGAAGTTATTCCGGGACTGACAATAAAACCCTTGTAGAGGCCCTGACAACAGAATCTGAAGACTCGGATTGGAGCGGGCCTTATATTAATATCAAAAGAGATGAATTGGACGCAAACGGAGAATATTCTGATGCGTGGGGCAATGCATTTGTGTACGTGAACCCCGGCAAAAATAATCCGTCTTTTTATGACCTTTACTCTAAAGGCCCGAACGGCACAGGCGATGGGAATGATAAAGATGATATCAGGAATTGGTAGCAAGCGGGCTTTTACGCTTGTGGAAATGTTAGTTGTTCTGGCGATAATAGGGATGATTATGGCTATTTCAGTGCCATTCACTTCAGGTTTTGGAAAAGGCCTGAGGATAAAGACAGCCACTCGGGCTGTCGGAGGGATAATAAACGCGGCAAAGAGCAATGCCGTGACATTCAGAAAAAATTACTCGGTGGTGTTTGACGTTAAAAAGAATCAGTATTGGATAGAAGATGATGCCGGACGGATTTATGAGAAAAAATATTCTCTGCCGGGTTCTGTGGCATTTAAAGTCAAAGGCGATGACCAGGCAGATTCTGTTACATTTGAAAACGACAGGATAACGTTTAACGCATCAGGATCAGCCGGCGGGGTTAGCGGTTCCGTTACTCTTACTGACAAGCAGGGCGATTCCAGGACTATTTCTGTGGCAGGCGCCACAGGCAAAATAACTATAAATTAATATAAAATGCCCATACTAATAATTCCTTTAACCATATTGATGGGAATAGCGATCGGCTGGTCGATCGGAGCAAATGATGCTGCCAATTCCATGGGGACGGTTGTTGGATCAAAAGTCCTGACTTTAAAACAGGCGATTGTCTTGATTGCTGTGTTCGGGTTTTTGGGAGCTTTTTTACAGGGAGGTCATGTAGTCAAAACTATAAGCAGGGGAATAGTGCCTATAGATCAGCTGGATAAGGGTCTGGCTGTATATTTAGCCCTTGTGGTCTGTTTCGGAGCATGCTTATGGGTAATTCTGGCCACATACTGGAAGATGCCTATTTCTACAAGCCATTCAATTGTTGGCGCAGTTGCCGGCGCAGGCCTTGCAATAGGCGTGCCTGTAAAATACAAGGTTCTTCTGGATATCTTTATCTGCTGGATTTTTACGCCGGTCGGGGCTGCTGTGCTGGGATATCTATTTTACAGGATATTCCAAAACACACTTTATAGGGTTATTCCCAGGAAATATCTCAGGATAACCATGATGATTCTTGTGATAACAAGCGGCTGTTATGTAGCATACAGCTGGGGCGCAAATGATGTTGCAAATGCTACGGGCGTTATAGCAGGGGCAGGGGTTTTGTCTTTTCGTATGAGCGTTATCATAGGCGGACTTGCGATTATTTTTGGAATAGTGACATGGGGTTATAAGGTGATAGAAACCATCGGCTCGGAGATAACCAATCTTTTGCCTATAATGGCTTTTTCTGCACAGCTTGCAAGCGCCATAAATGTTCATATGTATACCTTGTTCGGAATGCCTGTTTCTACGAGCCATTCTATTGTAGGCGCCATCTTCGGGGTCGGGCTTGTCAAAGGCATGAAGGTTGTGAATCTGAAAATTATGCGGGAAATAATAATCTGCTGGCTGGCCACGCCTTTTGTCTCAGGCGTAATCAGCTTTATAGTATTAAAGGGCATAGTGGTGTTTTTAAAAAAATAAAAAGGAGGCTTTGATATGAAAGAGACGCGTAATATTTTAGGATGGTTAGGGATGGCGCAGGAACACGCTATAATACAAGACGCCCAGAAGCATGTCGAAGAAACATATAAAACAGTTTCCTATTTCACCGAGGCTGTCAAGGCTTTTATCCAAGGCGATCTGCAGGCTAAAACCATAGCTATTGAAAACGTCAGGGATAGCGAGCATAAGGCGGATGTCTTGAGGTCTAAAATGGTCAGGGAACTGTCCGAAGGCCTACTTCTTCCTCCTGACAGAGAGGACCTGATGAGATTTGTAAAGTCTCTGGACAGGATCGCAGACTGGACCAATGGAGCAGCCAGGATACTTGGATTTATTGAAGAGAGGCCAGCGGACAATATCCTGAAAAACATTTCATTGGGCACTGATCTTATTTTCAGGTCTATCTCCAGGCTGAAAGAGGCTATTAACTGCCTTGCAAAAAACGACTTTAAAAAAGCGCTGGAGTATTGTGAGGAGGTTGAGAGGATAGAATCAGAGGCAGATGACCAGAAAAAATCTCTGATAGAGTCTATAATACACGCAAAGCTTGAGCCAGCAACCCTTTTATTAAGTTATAATCTGGCAGAATATCTTGAAGGGGTCACGGATAAAATAGAAGACGCGGCTGATTTTATAAAAGTGGCTGTTATAAAGTCCAGATAGACGTTAATCTTTTTGACATATGTGCGGCTGAGTGTTAAAATGATTAAAATTAAGTTTTTATACATCAGCATAAAAGGAGGGGGTTGATTTAAATGAAAGGCAATTTAAAATTTACGCTGCTTATGGTAGGAATAGCGGTAGTCTTTTTTATAATGGGAAGGGAGCTAGTTGAGACCAGGGTAAAACTTAAAAATACCAGGGACGAGATAGCTCAGGAGAAAAAAGAAAAGGCATGGTTCAGAGACGAATTGAATACTGCCAGGACAGGGCTTACAAGAGCAGACAGAGATCTGAGGGCTGCTAACAGCAAGTTAGATTTTGTAAACAAAAAGATGCTGGGCCTCAGGCATGGAAATCATAAACTAGCCAGCGAAAAACAAGGGCTTGAATATAAGATAACTTTATTGCAGGAAGAAAAAAGAACCATGGAAGCAAGGCTTCATTCTTTAACCGAGCTTAAGAAGGCAATACGCCAGGTAAAGATAGATTTGAGAGATGACAGAATAAGCCGGCGCCAGGAATATATCAGGCAGCAGAAAGAGATAGAAAAGTGGGAAACAGCCCTTGGCAATCGCGGCTTTCTCACAAAAGACGGGGAAGATTATTATAAGCCGAAGGTGAATGTGGAAGTAAGGCCGGCAAGCGTAAGTTTAAATAAAAAATAACCAAAAGGCGCATTTTATGGAAAACTATCCGTTTATTTCTGTCATAGTCCCTATAAAAAATTTTGAGAGGACCATAGAAAAATCTTTCCAATACCTGTTTAACGTGGATTGTCCTCATGACAGGTGGGAAATAATAATAGCAGACGGCGGATCTACTGATAAGACAGTGGAAATAATCAAAGAGTGGCAGAAAAAATACCCTTTCATTAAGCTTGTGGAAATACCCAACTGCCCTTCTCCCGGATACGCCAGGAATAAAGCCATTCAATCGGTAAAAGGCGATTTCATATTTTTTACAGACGCTGATTGCGCACCATGCAAGGATTGGATAAAGATCATGCTCAGCCATTTTAAGCGCGATCCTAAGATTGCCGCAGTGGGCGGAGAGGTCTACACCCTAAAGGTAGATCCTGATAATCTTGTAGAGGCGTGGTGCCAGCATTTCAGGTTTAATATGGTCAGCCCTAGATATGGTTTTATAAAAGAAGGTTATTTCCCGGAATTTCCTAGCGATCCTTTGCCCAGCGATATAGGCGGACATAAGGCGTATTTTTTCGGCACTTGCAATGTGGCGTACAGGAAAGCTGCAATGGAGAATATCGGGGCTAAATTCTGGGACTTACCTACAGGCGAGGATATGGATTTAAGTTTTCAACACCGATCAAAAGGCTGGAAATTTTATTTTGCGCCGGATGCAAAGGTTGATCACATGCACAGGGCGGATTTAAAAGCGCTTAGAAGGGTTTGGGTAACCTATGGCCAGGCTCACGCAAATCTACTTAACAAGCATCTAAAAAAGAGCAGGTTAGAGATAATATTTCAATTTCTTAACAAGAACCCTTCAATCAGC
>JAHJGB010000066.1 GCA_018824725.1 Candidatus Omnitrophota bacterium | reverse complement strand
TTTTATTTAAAAATAATATAAAATACTATGATAGAGTTATATATCTAAAAGGAGGTCCTATGAAAAAAACGCAGGCATTTTTGGCAATGGGTTTTGTAATAACACTAGCTTTGGCTATAGGATTTTTCACACAGATGCAGGAAGAAAAAAACGCTAGGTTAAAGGCAGAAAATATGCTCGGCGCGGTTATAAAAGAAAGAGATACAATAGAAGTTGTGATGAACAAAAAACTCCAAGAGAAAGAAAAAGTAATTTCTTATTTAACAGCCAGCCTTTCCAAAGAACAATTAGTAATCTCAAAACTTACAGAAAATCTTGAACGCTCCTCCAGGAGATTTACTACAGCCGGCCGGGTCAAGAAACCTATAGAGCTTGAAAAGATCATCGTGTCTTCATTGCTGGAGGCAGAAGGCAAGGTCCTGGCAGTTGACCAGCAAAATGACCTTGTTGTGATAAATCTGGGCGCTATGAATAATCTGAAAAGCGGGGACAAGCTTTCTATCTATCGAGGGGATAATTTTATAGCGAATGCTGAAATCGTAAAAGTCCAAGATAAGATTTCAGCCGCTACGATTATTCCGGCAAATAATTCTAAAGATATAAAAGTAGAAATAAACGACGTTGTTAAATAAGCTCAAGTAAAAAGGGGTATTATAATGAAAATAAAAATAATCATATTGGCGTGTATTTTTATTTTTGTTCATAATTTTACGCAGGCCATGGAATCCCGGGAGAAGCTTACTAGGATTTCAATAGCCAGTTCAGACGCTATTCAATATGAATCCAAGTGGTTGGATAACCCGCCCAGGCTTATTGTAAAATTCAAGACCCCTAACGTGTTAGGTAAATTAGTTAAAGACACTTCGCTAAACGAAGGAGTGATAAAAAATATAACGGTAAGCTATTATCCTGATAAGATTTTGAGTTCCGACAGAAAGCAGATAAAATTTCTGACTTTTTGGCTTACCCAGAAAACCGGTTATAAAGTATGGAGCAGCAACAATAAGATCTTCGTTGATTTCAACAATCCTGCGATGAGCTCAGGGTCAAAACAGATAGAAATCTCCAGCGTCATTAATACAATAGACCTGAATTCTAAGGATAAAGCAGCTGATGCCTTATTGGCCAGCGTTCGCAAAATATACGATGCCCCGGCTTCTAATGCTGTAACAAATTCGACGCCAAAGGCTTCGGATTTAACATGGCTTATCGCGTTTTTATTGATAGGCGCGTATATTCTATGGTTCAGGCCCAAAGAATGGAAAGCTTTTATAGGGAAACTGGCGAGCGACCAGAAACAAGCAGTTCCGTATAATTATGAAAACAGAAAATGGTGGCGCCATAATCTCCTGCCTTTAAAAGGCAATAATATTTATATAAAACTGGAATCCCCTGAATCCAAGACGAGTCTCGGGCTTATACCCAGGGATATCGGTTACGGAGGATTAAGTTTCGAATGCAACAGGTTGAAGAAATTAAGAGGAAAACTGAACCTCAGTATATTTATGCCGGGCACGATATCTCCTGTGGAAGTAGAAGGCAATATTGCATGGCAGAAAAATTCCAGGAATATTTTAAGACGACAGGTGGGGGTTTCTTTTATCAAGCCTCCGGAAAAAGACTGGGCCCGCATACATCATTATATAGAAGAACAGTACGCCGCGCTGAAGCAATAATAAAGTGAAACGCCGCTCATCCACAAAAATACTCCCCATATTATTAATCCTGGCAGTTGCAATAATCATTTTTATCATTATACTTTATAGGGCCCCGGTTAAACATGAGGGACAGGTTGCATTTGTTATAGACGATTGGGGATATAGCCTGAATAACGTAGAGGTTTTATTAAAGATAGATAGGCCGGTTACCCTGGCTGTATTGCCTCATCTGCGTTATTCAAAAGAGATAAGCGAGCTGGTAAGAAAAAACGGCAAAAATTACGACGTGATTTTACATCTTCCGCTGGAGTCTAAAAGCGGTAAGGCGCCGGAACAGGATACCATACGGCGCAATATGAAAAAAGAAAGAGTGATTTCTATATTAAAAGATGATATTGAAGGGGTTCCTGGGATAATAGGCGTTTCTAATCATCAGGGTTCAAAAGCGACAGAGAACAGAGAAATAATGAAAATCATATTGGAAGAACTGAAAAAAAGAAATCTATTTTTTCTGGATAACCGCACAACGCCTGTTTCTGTATGCGGCAGCATTTCAGGCAAGATAAGGTTGAGGCATGCAGAAAGAGATGTGTTTCTTGATTTTGCGCAGAAGAAAGAAGAGAAGCAATACAGGGCCTATATAAAAAAGCAAATCAGAGAGCTTATGTGCATAGCTAAAACAAAAGGAAGCGCTATAGCTATTGGACATGATAAAAAACTTACGCTCGAGGTTATAAAAGACAGTATAGCTGATATAGAAAAAGAAAATATAAAAATAGTGCCTTTAAAACAGTTGGTTGAAAAACATGAAAAATAAAATTATCTTAGCAGCTTTATTTTTGACGTTATTTTTATCAGCGTGCGCAAGGGTACCTATAAAAAATATTCCTACGGCACATCATCCTGTAATACCTAACACTGCGCCCACAAACAGCATACTAACTCCGGAAACATTCAGGCAGGATGTGGTGCATGAAGTGGGACCTGGCGAGACAGTTTGGCGTATAAGCAAGATGTACGATGTTTCTATAAAGGACATTGTCAAGGTAAATAGCCTTAGTGATGCCACCCAGCTTGAGAAAGGCCAGCGCCTTATTATACCAAGCGCTGCGCCTATAAGGTCTATAATACCTTTGTACCCTAATGATATGTGGAAATATATAATTATCCACCATAGCGCTACAGATGTAGGCAATGCCCTTTCTTTTGACTACATGCATTCTCATAAAAGGCTCTGGAAAGGCCTTGGGTATCATTTTGTAATAGATAACGGGACAGGCGAAACTAAAGAGGGCCATATAGAGGTTTCTCCTAGATGGCTTCATCAGGAATATGGTGCGCATTGCAAGGCAGATGAAATGAATTACAGAGGCATAGGCATTTGCCTGGTGGGCAATTTCAACGACGAAAAAATTTCAGAAGAACAAATTGATTCTTTGGTATATCTCGTGGACATACTTAAAAAATATTATAACATACCCGACTCCAATATCCTGGGCCACGACCAGGTAAACGGCGCTAAAACCGATTGCCCTGGGAAAAAGTTTCCGTGGTTTGAATTTCGCTCCCGTCTCCGCCAATAACAACTAGAAAACTGACATTGTTGATTTATTTTGTTGTTTGAAGTATTATAATAATAATAAAATGCGCCCATAGCTCAATTGGATAGAGTGCCAGCCTACGAAGCTGTAGGTTCCCCGTTCGAACCGGGGTGGGCGCGCCAATTTCGCCAAAGGCGAAATTATCCCGAGAATACGACAAAAAGGAGTATTCGAGGGACCTACTGTCGAAAGTATACAGCCGTTCCGCAAAGTTACCCCCGGATAAAATTTTAATTTCCCATAAAGCAACTCAATGTTATAATCACTATGACTATTAATATGGTAAATAGCACAAATACTAAAAATATGCCTAAAAAAACCTCATTACCCCAGAAAATAACCCTTATACTCTTCGGATTATTTCTGACTATAGCAATTCTTGAAATAGGTTTGCGTATAGGCGGGTTTGCAATATTGTATATGCAAGAATATAGAAACCTGCAATCAATAAAACAGAAAGACTCATTCCGTATTATGTGCCTGGGAGAATCTACTACTCAAGGCCAATACCCGCATTATTTAGAGGAGATTTTAAATCAGCGCAATATCGGTATAAAATTCAGCGTGATAGATAAAGGTCTGGGGGGTACCAAAACAGCAATAATACTATCACGGTTGGAAGCCAACCTTGATAAATACCAGTCTGATATGGTGATTACAATGATGGGAATAAATGATGCCGGGAGCCACATGCCTTATGAAGCAGCTTCTACGTCAAAAATAGCACTAACTCTTCGTTCCTTTAAGGTCTATAAGTTAACAAGGCTTATTTGGCTGCATATGGTAACAAAATTCAAAGAAACACATGAGGAACAATCTGTTCTTCAGCAGAAGCAGGTATTTAAAGAGGCTATAGAGCTTAATCCTAATAATGAGTTCGCATATATAAAATTAGACAAGCTTTACAGAAACCAAAGAAGATCTATAGAAGCAGAACAATTATTCAA
>JAHJGB010000065.1 GCA_018824725.1 Candidatus Omnitrophota bacterium | reverse complement strand
TGAGATGGTCATGCCCGGAGACAACATAGACCTGGAAGGAGAACTCATAATCCCCATAGCCATGGAAAAAGAGCTGCGCTTCGCTATCCGCGAAGGCGGCCATACAGTAGGCGCAGGGGTTGTATCGGAGATAATAGCGTAGTAAAAGGCATGTGGCCAAAAGTCATAAGCCATAAGCCACAAGTAAAGAGAGAGTTTAGTTACTCATGACTTACGGCTTGTGGCCACATGTAGTAGTTAAAATGTAATGTGCTTGTGGCGCATGTAAGCTAGGAAAGAGAAGATGCCAGAACAAAGGATTCGCATAAAACTGCAGGGATATGATTATAGGCTTATAGATCAGTCTGCCCTGGAAATAGTGGATACGGCAAAACGGACAGGCGCAATGGTTTCCGGCCCCATACCACTGCCTACAAAAAGAGAGATCTTTACAGTATTAAGGTCTCCTCATGTAGATAAAAAATCCAGGGAACAGTTTCAGATGAAGACGCACAAAAGACTGATAGATATCATAAGCCCCACGGCAAAGACAATAGACGCGTTGAGAAAACTGGATTTGCCTGCAGGCGTTGACGTGGAAATAAAGTAAAAAGTCAAAAGTAAAAAGGCAAAACCAAAATTCAAAAGTTAAAATTAAAAGATAGAAAACAAAGGGATAAAAAGTTTTAAATTTTTAATTGTAGTTTTGACTTTTGCGTTTTTACTTTTAAGTTAACAGAAGGTTAATGATATATGAAGGTTGGATTATTAGGTAAAAAAATAGGAATGACTCAGATTTTTAGCGACCAGGGCGCGTATGTTCCGGTTACTGTAATAGAAGCCGGGCCATGCACAGTGCTGAATGTTTCTGAAAAGAAGGTCAGGCTTGGCTACGGAGAGAAGAAAGAAAAAAACATTGCAAAACCTCAGTTGGGATTTTATAAAAAAATAAACCAGAAACCCAACGCATTTGTAAGGGAAATACCTTTTGACGCCAAAGACAAGGTAAGCGTAGGCCAGCAGCTGACAGTAGATATTTTTAAAGAAAAAGATTTCGTAGACATAGCAGGCACTTCTATAGGCAGGGGTTTTCAGGGCGTTGTAAAACGCCATCATTTTAAAGGAGGCCCGGGAGGCCACGGGTCCATGTTTCATCGCGCTCCGGGAGGCATAGGTTCCATGGCAGGCGGAAGAGGATGCCGTAAGAATGTTTCCAGAGGAAAAAGATTTCCAGGCCACATGGGGAACATAAGAAAGACCATGCAGAGCCTTCAGGTAATAAAGGTAATGAAAGAAAAAAATCTGCTGCTTGTAAAAGGCGCTGTGCCGGGTTGTCGTAATGGATACCTGGAGATAAAGACAGCTAAAAAGAGATAATTATGCCAAGGGCTAAAAAAGAAACTAAAATTGAAAATAACGAAGTCCCTGTAGTGGATGTTTACAGCCTTTCAGGAAAAAAGGTTGATAAATTTAAGCTTGATCCGGATGTGTTTAGCGCAAAGATCAATAAACCGCTGCTTCATGAAATAATACAGATGTACAGGGCTAATGCCAGGCAGGGCAACGCATCCACTAAGACAAAAGGCCTTGTGAGCGGCGGAGGCAAGAAACCATGGAGACAGAAAGGTACAGGCCGGGCAAGGTCAGGTTCTATAAGGTCTCCTCTATGGAGGCACGGAGGCGTAACATTCGGCCCTCTTCCCAGAGACTTTGGTTATGATATGCCCAAGAAGACAAAAAAAATTGCGCTTATATCCAGCTTGAGCGCAAAATTAAAAGATAACGAGATATTGATTATTGAAAAAGACCCTGAATTAAAACAGCCCAAAACAAAAGAGATCGCAAAGCTTCTTTTGTCTCTGAAGATATACGAAGACAGGGTGCTGTTTTTATACGCGGATACGAATAAGAACATTATGAAAAGCTGCAGAAATGTAAAGAATATGACGCTCAGGCGCTCAATCGATTTTAATACATACGATGTGCTGTCAAATTCAAAAATCCTGTTTTCAAAGAATACGCACGATGCCATAGTAAAGAGGCTGAAATAATGAATACATCATACGACATAATAAAGCACCTGATCAGGACTGAAAAAGGTTCGGACATGCTCGCGGAAAATAAATATATATTCCGCGTTGCAAATGACGCAAACAAGATTCAGATAAAGCAGGCAGTCGAAGAGATATATAATGTCACTGTCAAGAAAGTTAATACCCTTAAGATGCAGGGCAAATGGAAGCGCGTAAGATATAAAGAAGGCAAGACTCCTGATTGGAAAAAGGCAGTGGTAACGCTTAAACAGGGCGATAAAATAGAAGTGGCAACAACTTAAAGGAGTTTGCGTTAAGTTGTGAAAGGTTTCGTCAGGTTTCGTGAGGTTGTAAGAATAATATTTTAATGCAACTTTTCGCAACCTATCGTAACTTCTCGCAACCTTACGAAACCTAAAATAATCATGGGCATAAAACAATATAAACCAAGGTCACCGGGATTAAGATGGACAGCGCTTTCTGATTTCAAGGAGCTCACAGCACATAAACCTGAGAAGTTTTTAACGGAAGCCATTAAAAAAACAGGCGGCAGGAATTTCCAGGGCAGGGTTACGTCCAGGTGGATAGGCGGAGGCCACAAAAGAAGGTACAGAATAATAGATTTTAAAAGACGCAAGTTTGACAAACCTGGCAAGGTTGTATCCATAGAATATGACCCGAACAGGTCTTCCAGGATAGCGCTTATTAGATACGAAGATAATGATAAGTGCTACATACTTTGGCCAAACGGATTAAAAGTGGGAGATGTTGTTATATCAAGCATGTCTGAAATAGAGATTAAGCCGGGAAGCGCTACAACGCTTAGAAACATACCGCCCGGGATTCCTATACATAACCTGGAATTTAAAAAAGGCACAGGCGGAAAAATAGTGAGATCAGCAGGTTCTTGTGCGCAGATACTTGCAAAAGAAAATGTCTATGCTCATATCAAGCTGCCTTCAGGAGAAGTGAGGCTTGTGGACCTGGATTGCATGGCTACAATAGGACAGTTGGGCAACATAGAGCACGATAAAATTTCCTTAGGCAAGGCAGGCAGATCAAGATGGCTCGGCCGCATGCCCAGAGTCAGAGGCGTTGCAATGAACCCGGTTGACCATCCGATGGGCGGAGGAGAAGGCAAGTCTTCAGGCGGAAGGCACCCATGCTCTCCGTGGGGGATGATAGCCAAAGGATATAAAACCAGGAAAAGAAAACAGTCTGATAGATATATTGTAAAAAAGCGCAATAGCCAGATAGTGACAGCGTAGTAAAGTCAAAAGTTAAAAGTAAAAAGTCAAAAATAAATAAGAGAGGACAACGCTAGTGAGCAGATCACTGAAAAAAGGTCCGTTCGTAGACGAAAAATTATTAAAAGTTGTAAAGGAGCTGCAGGCAAGAGGCGACAGGAGACCCATCAAGACATGGTCCCGCCGCTCTACCATAACCCCTGATTTTGTAGGGGCTACTGTATCGATCTATAACGGTAGGAAATTTATACCTGTTTTTATAACAGAGAATATGGTTGGCCATAAGCTTGGCGAATTCTCTCCAACTAGATTATTCAAGAAACATGGCGCTCATACAGAGCAGTCAATGGATAAAACATAAGATTTAATGCGTGTCCTGTGTCAGGCACATAATCTTTTGTGCCTGACACAGGACATGGGAAAACATATATGATAACTAAAGCCAGCGCAAAATATATAAGAATAGGGCCAAGAAAAGTCAGAAAGGTCCTAGATCTGGTAAGGGGCATGAGCGCGGTAAAGGCTGATGCGCTTTTAAACAATCTGAGCAAAAGGCCATGTATTTACATAAAAAGGGTGCTGAAGTCAGCAGTGGACAGCGCTGACAAACGTTTTCACATACCTGCGTCCAGTTTGTATATCTCTATGATAAAGGCAGATCAGGGGCCTATTATCAAGAGGTTCAGGGCTGCTTCAATGGGCAGGGCTTCGGAATGGTTGCACAGGACGACTCATATCATGCTGGAACTCGATAAAATAAAAGTTCCAGAAAAAAAGATTACAAAAAGCTCAGAAAAGACAGAAAAGAAAACAGATGGGAAAAAGGCAAAAACAGCCGTTCCTAGCAGCGCACATGCGGAACATAAAGCAGAATCCAAGCGCAAAGTGAAAATGAAGCCTGCCCGGGCTTAAGCCCGGGGGTCTTTAGGCGAAATACTGAGCCCCGATTTATCGGGGCGAATGTGTAAAGGAGAAATAAGCTTTGGGACAAAAAGTACATCCATATAGTTTCAGGCTGGGATATATAAGAGATTGGAACTCCAGATGGTTTGCCAGAAAAAAGGATTTCGGCAGGCTTCTTGTAGAGGATGCTAAAATAAGAAAGCATATAAAAAAGAATTTAATGCAGGCAGCTGTGTCTAAGATAGAAATAGAAAGGGCTTCCAACAGGGTCAGGATAATAATACACAGCGGCAGGCCGGGCGTCATAATAGGAAGAAAAGGCGCTGAGATAGACAGACTCAGAGATGATCTCAAAGAAATAGTTGACAAGGAATTGCAGATAGACATAAAGGAAATCAAAGAGCCTGCTATAAATGCCCAGCTGGTGGCGGAAAATATTGCGTTCCAGATGGAGAAAAGAGTGGGGTTCAGAAGGGCTATGAAAAAGGCTGTGCAGCAGGCAATGACAAGTGGAGCCCAGGGTATAAAGATACGATGCGCAGGCAGGCTGGACGGAGCTGAAATAGCTAGAACAGAAAAATATATGGAAGGCAAGGTGCCTTTACAGACCATAAAAGCAGACATAGATTATGGATTCAGCGAAGCGCATACTGTGTATGGCTTGATAGGCGTAAAGGTGTGGATATGTCTTGGAGAGGTGTTGGTAAAGAGAGGTAAAGGGTCAAGGGTTCCCTCGGCTTCGCTCGGAACAGGGAAGGGTGAAGGGGTAGGCAGCGGTGTTGAAGAAAAGAAACAACAGGAGAAATAAGCTGTGTTGATGCCCAAGAGGGTAAAATTCAGAAAATATCAGAGAGGCAGGCGAAAAGGCATTTCTTTTCAGGGGTCTGATATTTCTTTCGGCGAGTATGGTTTACAGGCCTTGGATAACGGGTGGCTCACGAATATCCAGATAGAGGCGTGCAGGGTTTGCGTGATGAGAAATCTAAAAGGGACCGGCAAGTTCTGGATAAGGGCTTTCCCGGATAAATCAGTAACCAAGAAACCTGCTGAAACAAGGATGGGAAAAGGCAAGGGGATGCCTTTATTCTGGGTGAGTGTGGTTAAAAGAGGAAGGATTATTTTTGAACTTGGGGGAGTGGCGGAAGAGGTGGCAAAAGAATCTATGAGGTTCGCGGCATCCAAGATCCCTTTTAAGACAAGGTTTATTTCAAGAAAAAAATATTGAGGTTAGAGATGTTAAAGGTGTCTGACTTAAGAAATCTATCAAGGCAGGAATTGGAAGACAAGATAATAGCGCTCAAGAAATCTCTTTTCGAAATGATTTCCCAGAAAGAGACCGGCCGAATAGAAAAGCCTAGCGGCATCAAACAGACAAGACGCGATATCGCAAGGATTGAGACTATTTTAAGCGAAATGAAGCAGAGGAAGGATAAATAAATATGGAAGCAAGATCAAGGCGCAAAGAGAAAGTCGGTATTGTTGTAAGCGATGCAATGGAGAAAACTATTGTGGTCAGGATAGACAGGACTACGAAACATCCTATCTATAACCGTGTTATGTCGAAATCTACAAAGTTAATGGCGCATGATGAGAAAAAAGAGGCAAAGGTCGGGGACAGGGTAAGGCTTGAAGAGACAAGGCCGCTCTCTAAAAATAAGAGATGGCGGCTTATAGAAATTATTAAATAGTAATGAAAAGAAACCAGAAGCCAGAGCACAGTAACCAGAAAAGAGAATTTTAATTCTAGTTTCTGTAAACCGGTTTCTGTAATCTCCCGAGCGAAGCGAGGGTATATGATTATGATGAGAACAATATTGGATGTTGCGGATAATACAGGGGCAAAAAGGGCCTCATGTATCGGCGTAATAGGCAGGCACGGCAGAAAGATTGCGGAAGTCGGAGATATAATAACCGCTAACATAAAAGAGGCATCGCCGGATGGTATAGTGAAATCAGGCGAGGTAGTGAAAGCAGTCGTAGTGCGGACAGTCAATGCCCTGAGAAGGCCTGACGGATCCTATTTAAGATTTGATTCCAATGCGATTGTTATAATAGATGAACAGCTTAATCCCAGGGGCACAAGGATTTTCGGCCCTGTTGCCAGAGAATTGAGGGATAAGAATTTTATGAAGATTATCTCGTTGGCCCCGGAAGTTATATGAAGGCCTTTGCGACAAAATTGTAGGGCACACAATAGCAGCTGTAGGGCGCACTTTAGTGCGCCAATCAGTGTGCCAGAATAATATGTCAAAAATAAAGAAAAATGATATCGTAAAGATATTAGCCGGAAGGGACAGCAATAAGACCGGAAAGGTGCTTACTATTTTTCCAAAAAAGATGAAGGCGCTTGTGCAGGGGATTAATATGGTCAAGAAACACAGCCGCAGGCAAAGTAATGACCAGCAGCAAGGCGGTATCGTGCATAAAGAAAGCCCGGTGGATATTTCAAATTTAATGATCGTATGCCAGAAGTGCTCTAAGGCTACAAGGATAGGTTTTAATAAGCTTTCCGACGGGACAAAGGTTAGAATTTGCAAGAAATGCAAGGAAATCATATGACGCCCAGATTATTAGAGCAGTATAGAAAAACCATAATACCCGAGTTATCCAAAAAGTTTGGTTATAAAAATGTTATGCAGGCCCCAAGGGTTCTGAAGATAGTTATAAATATGGGCATAGGCGCAGGGGCGCAGGATATAAAGTTTGTGGAGCAGGGGATGGCAGACATGGGAAACATCGCAGGCCAGAAACCTGTTATGACAAGGGCCAAGAAGGCAATAGCGAACTTTAAAATAAGGCAGGGCTTGCCCATAGGATGCAAGGTTACATTGAGAGGGAACAGGATGTACGAATTTCTGGACAGGCTTTTGAATATAGCATTGCCCAGGATAAGGGATTTCAGGGGGGTATCTCCTGATTCTTTTGACCAGAAGGGCAATTATTCTATAGGAATAAAAGAGCAGTCCATATTCCCTGAGATAGACGTGGACAAGGTCCAGAAGATACAGGGTATGGATATCATAATGAATATAAAATCAAATTCCAGAGAAGAATCATACGAGCTGTTGAAGTTGTTCGGCATGCCGTTTGCGAACAAGGAAAAACAAGGAAAATAAATATGGCAAAAGAATGTTTGATAG
>JAHJGB010000064.1 GCA_018824725.1 Candidatus Omnitrophota bacterium | reverse complement strand
ATAATAAGCTTAAGCGTATGTTACTGCTTCTCAAGGTGAAACGAGCAATCTCTACGCGGAGCAAAACCAAATAGGTCCAGCTTAAAGAGCTGCCCGCTCGCAACAGCTGGACGGGTAGGTTGCATGATTTTGGCAGCAATGCCAGAACATAGATAGATGACCATTATCCGGCGAAGCCAAGCGCGCAAACTGCTTGGCGAAGACGGTACAGAACCCGGCTTACAGGCTTGCGCTTATTTTATTATTATGGGAGCCCGACTTCCGTAGGGAGTCGGGCTCCCGCAGGCTAAAGTTATGAAAAAAATAATATTATTTATTATAACGGCAGTTTTTATATCAGCAGCTCTTTACGCTGATACTGTTATTTTGAAAAACAGGACAAAAGTAAAGGGGCTTGTGGTGGATGAGTATGTCGACAGGATTGCCCTGAGCACTGTTGAAGGAGAAAGGCATATTCTTCGTAAAGATATAGACAGGATTGAATATGATACGCCTGAACAGAATTTTATGCAGCTAGGGAGGGCATATGATTCAAAAGGCTGGTATGACAAAGCAGCTTTTTATTATAAAAAGGCGATAGACATAAACCCTGATTATAAAGAAGCCAGGGACGCTTATGTTGCCAGCCACGCAAAGATGTGGCATGAGGAAGAGAAAAGGACAAAGAAAGACATAGATCTGCACAATATGGCTAAAGAATGGCAGGCTAGGAAAAATAAGCAAGTGCCTGTTGTTGTTAAGAGCAAGGAGATCCAGGTAAAGGAAAGCCTGGGTATTAGCGTCACAGAACACGAAGGTATTTTCAGGATAAACGAGGTAGTGCCCGGTTCAAGTTCAGCCAAGGCAGGCATTCAAAAAGGGGATTTTCTTGTAGGCATATGGGGAAGGCTTATACGCTATAGCAAACTGGAAGACATTCTGGGGGAATTAATAGGCCCGAAGTATTCCGAAGTAAAAATCCTGGTAAGCAGAGATATTTCTATCCCTGCGGAAACAGGGGCGAACACGTACAAAGATTTGGGAGCGTCTCTCGGGTTCGAATACGAAGGCCTTTTGATAAAAGATATTATTCCTGGCAAAAAAGCAGAATCATCGGGCCTTAAAAAAGGGGATCTGGTGATAGCTATAGACAAAAATGTTACAAGATATCTCCCCTTGGACAGCGTTATATCGCTGATAAGTAACCCTAAAAACGATAAAATAGTTTTTACTGTGAGAAGAAGCATAAACTTGAGAAGAGAGGGGGAATAATGCCGAGGCCCATTTTCAGACGAAGAAAATATATAATACAAAGAGGCTTGCAGTTTCGTTATATAGGGCTTGTTTTCGGGCTTGCGCTTATAGCATCGATAGTCACAGGCTGGACAGTGTTTGTGACAGGATGGTATTTTCTCGGAGAAAAACTTGCTAGCGTTTATCCTCAAGGGCGGCTGATATATATTTTAAAGGCAACAAACCTGGCTTTAATACGTAATCTTCTGCTGGTTTCCCCGCTGATTTTTATACTCGGACTTTTATTTTCCCACAGGATAGCAGGCCCTGTTTACAGGATAAGCAAGACGCTCGAGGAAATTACAAGAGGAAATCTCGGCCTCAAGATAAAGTTAAGAGAAGGCGATGAACTTATAGACCTGGCGGATATGATAAATAATCTTACTGATAATCTAAATAAGACTATAATTGCCGACAAAGATATAGTGATAAAAATAGAAAAAGATCTGGAAGAAATAAAGAAACTTATTTCCAGTCAACCGTGCGATTGCGCTAAAGTAGAATCTATCATAAACTCCATTCAGGAAAAATCAAAAGAATTATCCTCATCATTCAATAAGTGGACTGCTGGATAAATCGTTCCAGATAATTTATCTTTCCGGCTGGTAGGCTTTCAAAAAGACGCCCCTCGCTTCGCTCGGGACTTGCGCAATCTTTAGGCTTTGCCGACGGGCGCTCAAACGCCCCAGCGAGGCGTTTTTCGCTCATTGCTTTTTCTCGCCCTTCGTCGCGGAGTTTACCCTGAGCATAGGCGAAGGGCTCCTCAGGACCAGGTCGATACTAAACGAAGCGTCTGGGCTCACCATGCCCGCTCGAAAAAACGATGCTTTTCTCAAACCTGCCAGCCGGAAAGAGCAGCTATTCTATATATTGCTGAACCAGGCTGAGGCCTGAGGCGCATTTGAGAGGTTTCGGCATAAGAGGTTCTTTTGTATATAAGCGCGCAAGGGATTGCGGCGAAGTTTTTTATACTGTCAAGACTACCTTCAGTATAAAAAACGAGCCGTAAACCGTAGCGGCCGGCGAAACACTCTCTGCGCCGAACAGCCCCAGTCTGGCTCAAAATAAAAGTAGATGACGCTATGTTGACAACAAGGCATTTTTTTGTTAAACTAATGGACACTTATGCGTATATGTCATGTGATAACAAAGCCTGAGCTGGGCGGGGCCCAGCTTTCTACTCTAAACCTTATCTTAAACCTTCCAAAAGACAAATATCAGGTATCTGTAATCACTTCTCCTAAAGGCATCTTAAACCCAGAATTTAAAAATCTAGAAAACAATAAAACCTATTTTTCGCCTTTTTTGACAAGGCCATTGAATCCCATATTGGATATATTGGCATTAATCCATATATATCTTATATATAGATCCAATAGGTTTAAAATTATACATACCCATAGCTCAAAGGCAGGCATTTTAGGCAGATGGGCGGGTTTATTTTCAAGAACGCCTGTTATTTTGCACACAGTGCATGGATGGTCTTTTAATGATTATCAGCCTGTTTTAATAAAAAGATTTTACATTTTTCTTGAAAAAATAACAGCAGCTTTCACCACAAAAATCATATGCGTTTCAAAAAAAGACATCCAGGCAGGCTTGAGATATAAAATAGCCCCGGAAGAAAAGTTTGCGCTGATAAAGTACGGGATACCGCTGGATCGGTTTAAAAATTCAACCTGCAATAAAGAAAAAAAGAAAAAAGAACTTGGAATTGATAATAATGATCCTGTTGTCGGGATGATTTCCTGCCTTAAGCCTCAGAAATCCCCAATGGATTATGTCAGGGCGTGTATAGATGTTTATAACAGGATGCCAGAAGTTAATTTTCTATTGATAGGGGACGGCATTTTAAAAGAGAAATGCCAGTCAGAGCTTAGAAAATCATCCCTGAACGGCAGGTTTATTTTTACAGGATGGAGAAGAGATATTTCTGATATTTTGGACATCATTGACGTAGTGGTTCTTACCAGCAAGTGGGAGGGCCTTCCTATTGCTATAATAGAAGCGCTGAGTAAAGGCAAGCCAATAGTAGCGACTGATACAGGCGGTTTGAGGGAACTGGTTAAAGATGGGATTACTGGATATATTACCAGGCCCGGGGATTATAAACATACAGCTGACAGGATATTGAGCATTCTTAAAAATAGAGACTCTTTTTTTAAGATGCGCGGGGAAGCGGATAAAGTAGTCGATGATTCTTTTGATGTTAAGACCATGGCAGTTAATATGGATAACCTGTACAGGAGGCTGACATGATTTTATTTTACATAACGCTATGTTCTTTCATTTTGAGCCTTTTATTAGTTCCTGTTACTATTAAGATAAGCACGAGGCTCAATATTTTAAAGCCTGCAAGAGGGAATAATGGCAAACCCTGCATAGGAGGAGCGGGTATTTACCTGGCATTTCTTGCTGCCCTTTTATTCAGCCTGCTTTTTATTAAACTGCCGGCTGTAAAATTATCAGGAGTCATGATGTCTTCTTTTATAATAATGTTGCTTGGCCTGGTAGATGACATAAAAGACCTTAGACCTATTTTAAAAATATCAGGACAGCTGTTAGGCATAGTTATTCTTATAATTTTCGGGGTTTTTACCAAGATAGCTTTTTTCCCAGGCTGGGCAAATATCTTAATTACGGCTATATGGATTTTATTTATAACAAACGCGTTTAATCTGCTTGATATAATGGACGGGCTTACCTCAGGCCTGGTTATTATTATCTCTTTAAGTTTACTGGCTATTGCGCTTATAAATAGAGATATTTTTTCTTGCGTTATTCTTACAGCCCTCATAGGCGCCCATATAGGATTTTTAAAATATAATTATCCTCCTGCGAAGGTTTACATGGGAGATACGGGCAGTCTTTTTTCCGGGTTTTTATTGGCCATGGTTGCTATAAATATTAGCTATGCGCCTATGGAAAGGCAAGTCGCGCTTCTTACGCCTATTTTGGCGATGAGCCTGCCTATTTATGATACATTATTTTTAATAGTTATGCGTATAAAAAAGAAAAAACCTATTTTTAACAAGACAAGGGACCATTTTGCATTGAGGCTGGTGACCATGGGGTGCAGTATCAAAAAAAGCATCTGGATAATGTATTTTTTCAGCATGTTCCT
>JAHJGB010000063.1 GCA_018824725.1 Candidatus Omnitrophota bacterium | reverse complement strand
CATATGAGGATGAGTTTTCCGCTTTGCCTTCAGCTGAAGGGCGTAAAGATAAACGATACGATAACTATCGCAAAGGTATATATCTATCCGAGCCCTGCGTCTGCATTTTTGAAAAAGGCTTTCATATTCTCGAATATAAAAATACTCGAGCCTGTTATAAGGATGAAAAAAAGCCACTATGAAAGCTTTGCGGGCTTTGCGCAGTTTAAAAACGATACTATAAAGCCGTCTTCAAATAATTCAAAAACTCTATTTTTTGTCTCCAGGATAGATGTGGAAAACGCCGCTATTATCTATGAGGATGAGGAAGGGGCTGTAATAGAACTCGTTAAAATAAACGCTAATCTTAAAAGTCCTTACGCCTATCTTATGCTAGGCAGGCTTTTGAATTTCAACGCGTCCGGCTTTATTAAAGATAAAAATTCAGAGATGCTTTCGCCTGTACACCTAACAGGCTGGATAAAAGGAGATTATACAGTCAAAGCCAAACTCAAGGCGCAGGATGTGGGGCTCACAGCGCTTGGGCCTATGTATGAAAAATACCTGAAACAAAAGGTTGAAAAGGGCAGTTTGGACTTTACCAGCAGGATCCTGGTTTCAAAAAATGATTTAAAAGCTGATTGTTTTTGCAGGATAAATGATATAATATTGAAGGACGCAGTTTCTAAGCTATCTATGCCTTTAATAGCGAGTTTTATTTTGAGTTTTGACTTTAAAGATAAAGCAGTTAAGATCGATAATCTCCAGACTAATTTATTTAGTTTACTTTTCAGTAAATCCTGACTTTTTACGGTGGGTGTAGCTCAGTGGTTTAGAGCACTAGACTGTGGCTCTAGGGGCCGGGGGTTCAAATCCCCTCATCCACCCCAGTATATCCTATCTCTATATGGCACAAGGAGTTAGGACAAATCCCCTACGGGGCAACCTGTCGGGGATTTTTTATCTGTCGATGTCCCTAGGAGTTAGGGCATTATTTCCGTCGAAGAATTCCGTAATATTTTAAAACAAGATCTCCGTCGGTAAAGAGAGCAATATTGCGAGAGAATTTGAAAGAAATAGGCCAATTCCTCTCTTAGTTTATGGCTGCTAGTTTATGGCTTATTTGCTAAGCAAAACGCTGATTTCAATCGAAAATCCCGCCATAAACTAAAGGTGAGGACATTATTGGATAAGAGAGGTTGTGACAAGAAAAGATTCGTTTTTGTAGAGACTATTTCGATAACACTATTATGGACAACAGTCTTATGATAAAATAAGTACTACATATAAGACGGAGGCTAAAACATGATTAAGGTTAAAGACTTGTTCGCAAAATATATAAGATACTTTCAAATTTTAAAAAACAAAACAGAAAAAGAATTGCGAAAACTGCCAAAAGGTGTAGTTCAAAAAAAGAGGATAAAGAAATGGTATTACTATTATTTATATTATAGAAAAGGCAGTAAAGTATTTTCGGACTACATCGGGAAGAAAAAACCAATAAAATTATTACAACAAGTAAAAAGAAGACAATATTTGACCCAAAAACTTTATGAAGTAGAAAATAATCTTTATGCATTAGGCGCAGCTAGACGGATAACTCGGGGGTTGAGCCTTCGTAGGAGGTTCGAAATATTTAAAAGAGATGATTTTACGTGTCAGTATTGTGGCAGAAATGTTAAAAAACACAAAGTGGTTCTAGTCGTTGATCATATATTTCCGAAAAGAAAGGGCGGAGAAGACAGATTATCTAATTTTATAACAGCATGTTCAGATTGCAATTTAGGTAAGCACGATAATTTGCTTAAATTATAGCTTGTTATAAATGCGCTGTATATACTATACCAAACAAAAGTAAATTAATAACAAGATTTGTTTGGTAAAAAAGCGTTGATATGTTTTACTAAACATAGTATAATATTTCCATTAATATGTTTGGTAAAGGAGGAACGTATGGGTATTATTAAAGGTGTACTCAAAGAAGAACTTAAGAATTCGTTTGGCATGGTAAAGCGTTATCAAGAAGAAATAACTAAAATAAAGGGCTGTCTTATTAGAAAGAAAATAGGCAAGCGATATTATTTTTATATAGCCAAGAGGCAAGGCAAGAAGATAAAATTTATATATAAAGGACCAATTTCGGAAGAAATAAAGCGAGCATACTTGCAACAGAGAAACATGCTAAATAAATATAAAAAATTATTATTAAAATCAAAGAATCAGGTTAAGTTCATAAAAAGGGCTTTACGTGGAAAAGAAACAGTATGAGTTGTGCGTTGAAGTTTTAAGGCGTTTCAATAAAGCCGGTATCTTAGATGGCCTTATTTTAATAGGTAGCTGGTGCCTTTATTTTTATAAAGGTTATTTTAAAAATATTTCATATATAGATATATCTACTATTAGGACAAGAGATATAGATTTTCTTGTGCCTATTCCCGCGAGAATAAAAAAAGAAGTGGATATACCGAAATTACTAGAAGACCTTGGTTTTGTAATAGAATTTAAAGGCAGTAAGGGCTATATAAAGCTGGATCATCCTGATCTTATAGTAGAGTTTTTAGTTCCGGAAAAAGGCAGAGGAAGCGGCAGGCCATATAAACTTCCACAATTAGGTATGAATGCCACGCCTTTAAGATTTTTGAGTTTCTTGACAGATAATGTTATTCGCGTAAAAGTAGAAGATTTTTACATTAATGTGCCTCATCCTGCAAATTTTGCCTTACACAAATTAATAATCTTTAGTAGAAGGGCGAAAGAGGATAAAGCTTTAAAAGATAAGAATACAGCCATAGAAATTCTCAAAGCCCTTTTTAATAAGGGAGAAGTGCGAATAGTAAAATCTATATTTAATTCTATGCTTCAGAAATGGCAGAAAAAGATTCTGGATAATCTTGACTCTATAGGAGAGCAGGAAATAGCAAAGATTTTGATTGAATAGGGCATAAGATTAAGTATAATTAAGTTTAAAGCGTTAAAAGGAAGAGGGGTTAAGTTTATAGTTCAAATCCCTTCAGGAACCCCAGTAATATCGTTCTCCTCGTATAACGGGAGAGTTTAGAGGCTATTGATCGGATACGGTCAATAGCCGTTTTTATCTGTCGATGTTTAAAAGACTTAGGGCATAGTATTTATTGGCCATATATCTAAAACCTTCGTACCGCAAGCTGTTTTAAAAGCCTCTCTGAATAGCGCCAATTAATCGCCAAAATAGACGAATTCCTCTCTTATTTAATGGCGGCTATTTAATGCCAATATCGCCGATAGTTCGAATATTTTAGAGTGTTTCTTAGACCATTAAATAGGAATTGGTAAAATTAGAATTATAGGATAGGAGTGAGGGAATCTACTCTCAAATTTGCCAATACCTGTTTACAGAGAGGTCGTCCCCGTGTCGATTATTATTGCTCCGTCCAAGCAGAATACAATAAGATAGTCCGTTTTTGATTTATAAACACTAGTTTTTGTGCTAAAATAACAACTGTTTAATAT
>JAHJGB010000062.1 GCA_018824725.1 Candidatus Omnitrophota bacterium | reverse complement strand
TTTATGGAAGCCCGACTCCCATAGGGAGTCGGGCTTCCATCATAGTACTCATTAAAAGGATGCGGGGTTTTTTAATGAGCACATCAATTACGAATTTTGAAAAAATTCGTAATTGATAAGTGCGAATTAATCCTGAGGATACGACAAATAGGAGTATCCGAAGGATCTATAGATATTAACCCGGAGAAATTGATTTGCAAATCTGAAGGTTGCTTTGTATAATGAAATACAATATGAATAAAATGAGGCAGGAAAAAGGCATTGCGCTGATACTTGTGGTAAGCGTTCTGGCTGTTGCTGGCATAATGGCAATATCTTTTGCATTCACCATGAGGCTGGAATTAAGAGCCGCAGCTAATTATCTGGAAGCCACCAGGGCATCCTACCTTGCGCAGGCAGGAATCACATACGCGCAGCAGATTTTAAAAGAAGACCCAAGAAATATAGACAGCTTTGAAGATAAATGGCACACTGTTTTTACAGGCAGCGATGTCGATAATGACGGTGACGGCCAGCCTGATTCAAAATGGATGGATATTTACAATGACCAGGACGAGACAATAGGAAGGTATGCTGTCCTGGTCAGGGATGAAACGAGTTTTATGGATATAAATGTGGCTTATAAACATAATCTTTCGCCTTTAAAGGTTACAGAAGGATGGACGCCGTATGAACTGGACCTGCAAAAATTTATAAATTCTTGCGGCTTGAAAGATCCGGATAAAGTTTATGAAGATATACTTAGTTTCAGATACGGGTCTGATGGTCAGCCGGGCGAGATGGGCGTAGATGATAACTATAATCAGAGGATACTGGATTCTGACGGCATAGACAATAATTCAAATGGTATCATAGATGAAGCGAGCGAAGGTATAGACGAGCCCATGGAATACGATCCGTTTAATCTTCATGGGGATGACAGGGCGTTTGAAACGCCTTTTGAGATAAGCAAAATCAAGTCGGTCTCTAAGCAGGAACTTTATAAATTATATCCTTATATAACCACTTATTCGGTTGATAGGAATACAGATGTCCAGGATAGATTTAAGGATAATATCAATACCATGGACGCCCAGACTCTTAGTGTATTGCTTGAAGACGCGGGCGTGACCGATCCGTTCCAGAAAGCAGCCAATATAATAGACGCGTGCGATGATGATTTCAGCCAGAGCGTTATACCAAAGTTATACACCAGGCTCGCTGCAATCAATAGAGGCGATATAGGAGACTGGATATGGAGGGGGGGCTGTTACCGGAGCGATGTGGAAAACGGGGAGCCGTTTACAATTACCTGGATAAATCTGCCGGAAGGCGAATATTACATAGGCGTGTTTGGAACAAAAGATGAACCGGTGGGAGATGTCACTGTAAACGGCATGACGCAGAATTATGTCAAGCATGGGGAGCTATTGAGGATAGGGGCGGTTTCGTTTGATAATAAAATCTTAAATCTTTCTATTAAGAACAGCACAGGGTCGGTTTGTTATTTTTCCTATCTTGAATTGTATCCTAGGCTGGGGCAGCAGAATTTCAGTTCAAGCGAGATAAGGGGTGTAGAGGGCATCAGGATAAATGAGATAATGGTAAGGCCTGTTATTTCCAGAAGCACTTTCAGCGGCCAGGAGCCGGGCGGAGACTGGACATGGCAGAATTCATATTATCAGAATAATGAGCCAAAAGGAGGTAAATCCGGAGAAGGCGAATGGACATGGAAAGATATACCGGACGGGAAATATTATGTCAGGTTGTTTAGTGGCATAGCTGATCAGGAAATAGGAGATGTGGAGATAAGCGGAACTCATTCTGAAAGCATCAAAGACGGAGATTTGTTTGGCGGAGGGAAAGTCGTTAATGTTTCAAGCGGAAAGCTTACTGTCAGGATAGAGAACAATCGGGAAACCGGGTCTACGTATTTTAAATCAATAGAGCTGAGCCAGGCGCCTGACGGAGAATATATAGAACTTATAAATCTTACTCCTAGGGAAGTGAATCTTAGCGGCTGGACTGTAGACGGGCCGAGCAAAGAAGGGTGGCCGGCTACTATACCGCTTGGAACTGTAATAGGTCCGCATGAGCACCTTGTATTAGCTATTGACAAAGACGATAGCCAGGCAGGGATAAATAGTAACGGGATTTCATTTATATCAATATGGGGAAAGGAAAAATCCGCAACCCTGCATTTTTTAAGATCGATCAGTCCTAACTCTGATCTTTTAAGCGATACTGCTTTTATGGGAGGGAATATCATAACGCTTAAAGATCCCATGGGCCATATTGTGGATAAGGAGGAGTATTCTAGCGGCAATGTAACTGATTATAAGGCATTGGAAAAATCAGACCCTAGTTCAAGCAGTAACAGATGGTATGTTTCTACTGCAAAAAAAGGAGGTACTCCAGGCCTGCCTAATGATAATGACGGGATGAGGGAAAAGATAGGAGAGGAAATAATAGAGCATTATGATACCGAGGTTAAAGTAAAGAATAAAAATTTTTCTTCAGTTGGAGAGATTTCTTCCGTTTCTATCAGCGTAGACGATTGGAAGACTATTCCCATAGAGACTGTTACGAAGATTGCAGACAGGCTTACCATATACGGCATAAGGCTGGAAGCGGAAAATAAAATTGTAAAAGGTTCCGAAGGGAATTGGAAAGTCGTGCAGAGGGCAGCGCCTTTTACAGACTGGTGCGAAAACGGAACGCCTGATTCAATAGGGACATGGAAGTGGGAGGCAGCGGACGGCCTGAAAAATGGCTATTATAAATTAAAGATATTCGGCGAAGAAGAGGAGGCAATGGCAATATCAGTACATCTGGCGGATAATACATGGACGAGTTTTACGCCTGCTCTCACGCCTGGGCCTGATGGGGGAATTAATTTTGGTAATATAGAAATAGGCACCGGCAGTTCTATGTCTACGCCTGGCGGGATCCTGGAAATAAAAATAAAGAACAGTTCGGATACAGGCGCTGCTCATTTTGATTTTATAAGACTGGATCCTGTAAATAATTTATACGGCAGGATAAATATAAATACAGCTTCTAAAAGAGTTTTAACTGCTCTGCCGGGCATAGATGATGCCGTAGCGGATAACATTATAAATAACAGGGTTTTTGGTAACAAGAATGGCCTTAATATGGGCATAGGCGACCTTATCGATACCAATTCGCTGGGATCTGTCGATACGGATAAGAAAGACAGGTTCAGGCAGATTTCTAATCTTATCACGGTTCATTCTGATTGCTACAGGATTATTGTCACAGGCCAGACTCTGGAAAAAGGCAATGTCCTGGCTGAAAAGAAGATCTGGGTAGTCTTCGAGCGATAAATTTATAGGGGGGCCTAAGCATGATGGAAGTCCGACTCCCATCAATCCTGATGGGAGTCGGACTTCCATCAGTGATTGCTAGGGCAGTTAATCCCAAAAATTATTCTTGATTTTTTATTTTTTTGCAGTACAATTGATTTAAATATGTATTGGATTAAATTCAGAAGATATTTTATTTCAAAGACCGCTTTATTTTTTATAGCGGCCTTTTTTGTTTTTACAGGCATTGCAAGCGCCAGCATATCCAGCAGTAAAAATTATAAGCTGCATACAGCGGTGGCAGACGGAGGAGGCTCGAGCGGGTTTTCAAAGAGCTATAACTCAGAGAACAGCGTGGGCTACCCATTAGGCACCAATGTTGCTACAGGCGCCAGTTATAAAATATACGGCGGGTGGCTTCCCACCAAAAACGCTATCCCTGATATAAGTATATTAGCATATAACGACGGCCAGGCTACGCTTGACAATCCTCTTACATTGAAATGGGTAGTTACAGACAAGGATCAGGATCCTCAGCGTTATTATCAGGTTCAGTTATCCAAGGATAACTTTAAAACATTAGACGTTGATTCCGGTATTATTAAAACCAATTCCCAGCAGTACACCACGCCTATACTCCCTACCACCGAAGGTTATATAGATTATAAATGGCGGGTAAGAGTATGCGACGGATACGATTACTCAGGATGGGAAACAGCTGCTAACGGGTTTAAGCTTACAACAGGCAAGGTAGATATGCCTGTAATATGGGCAAAGACTGCGCCAGGCGGAAAAGATATCCCTTCAAAATTATGGCAGGGATGCGGAGATCCTTATATGTCATGGGAATATCCTGTGACTGGAGTGGAACCCATAGGGTATAGTTATGCCTGGGGATATATACCTGATGACAAGGCTGACACATCAGGCGCTTTTTATCAAACTCCAGATGATCTGCTAGGGGACGGCGTCAGGGTGTTTAATCTTAAGGCTGAGAATTCAGCCGGCAATTGGGGAGAGATGGCTTCTTATGAATTATGGATAGACAGAGGAAGCCCTGTTATAGGGAATTATTCTCCGGAAAAAGGCTCAACGCTGGCGTCTGACAGGCCTACGATTACCATAGCAGCCAGTGACGACAAGAGCGGCGTGGATCCAAACGCTATAAGCATGAAGATAAACAAATCCGTGGTGGACGCGGCATATGATGAGAACAGCCAGAGCATAGTATATATCCCGTCTACGCCTCTCAGCGAAGGCAGCAATGTGGTATCCATTGAAGTGGCTGATCTGGTAGGCAATAAAACCTCTCAGGTTGTCTGGAGCTTTACTGTTGATACAAAAGGCCCGACAGGTTATATAATAATAAATAATCAGGATGCTGTTACCAATTCTGTTTATGTCAATCTTGTGTTTGGAGCCAGCGATTCCACTACAGAGGTTAGCGGTATGGTGGTTTCAAACGATGGGGTTTTTGACAATGAACAATGGGTACAGTTTAAGACCAAGAAGGAAAACTGGATGCTGACTCCTATAAGCGGCACGCGCAAGGTTTATGTAAAGTTTAAGGATACAGCAGGAAACGAATCAGAGGTTATCAGCGATACCATAGAACTTATAATAATAGCGCCTGACACCATAATCACAAGCGGGCCGAGTTTATTGACAAAGTCAAAAGAAGCGCTTTTTACCTTTAAAGGCACCGTAGATGATTGCGTGTTCAGATGGAAATTTGATGATGAGGAATGGTCTGTCTGGTCCAGGGATACCTCGGTGTCCAAAAAAGACCTGAAAGACGGGAATCATTATTTTAAGGTCCAGGCTGCGAAAGATGTAAATAAGAATTCCAAAGTAGATATAGATGAAATAGACCCTGTTCCTGCGGAAAGGACCTGGACTGTAAGCGAAACAGGGGTTATAAAGCCGGAACCTGAGAAAAAGAAGCCGTTTAAGTTCTGGAAAGAAGAATAGAGGCAAAGGCCGAGAATACCTTCTGTAGGGCAGGTTTAAACCTGCCCTACAGAAGGTATTTATGGAAGGTCTTTGCGACAAAATTGTAGGGCAGACTTTAGTCTGCCTTTATTATTTATAAAACCTTTATTTTCAATAAGTTACATTCACATTTTACCCTTCACCCTTCTCCCTTTTTAAGGTGTTGCCCTTGACAAATACTATCAGATAGTATATAGTTATACCACTCCCTATCAAGCTATATGATTTTTGCGGTAGGGTTTTTAATGAGCACATCAATTACGGATTTCGGAAAAATCCGTAATTGATAAGTGCGAATTAATCCTGAAGGCACGACAAATTAGGAGTGCCTGAAGGATATCTATTAAGGCCGAATTAAAAAAAGTTCGGCCTGAATCGTCTAAGAGGCTAAACATGTTATTAAATAGCGAGGTGGCATATATGAAAGAAAGATATTATTCCGCAGAAACTGCGGCGCAGCTTCTTGGTATATCCAAGCAGACGCTGATAAGATATGAAAACAAGAGGCTGTTCCCGGCTGCCAGAAGAAATGCCCTTAATGGCTGGCGGGAATACACAGAAGACGATATTAAAAAACTCAGGGCGCTAATGGGAAGGACCAGGTAAATGGCCAAGTTAAAGGCAAGTTCGATAGCCTTGGATATAGGTACGCATTTTATAAAGCTAGTTGAGCTTAAAAAAGAAAAGGGTAGCATTGTCCTGACCAGGATCGGCATAAAAGAAATCCCCAAAGACTCGAAACTTGACAGGGATAAAATCACCGGCCAGCTCGTCTCCGAATTATTATTAGAGAATAATATAAAGCCGAATACCGTGAATATAACGATAAGCGGGCAGTCTGTTTTTGTAAGATTCGTAAAGCTCCTTCAGGTGAAAGAGGATAAATTGAAACAGACTATGAAATTCGAAGCGCAGAACCAGATACCTTTCAGCATGAACGAGGTCATGTGGGACTGGTCTCTTCTGGATAGCGATAAAGATTCATCCAGGAGGGCCGTCATAGTCGCGATAAAGAAAAACCTGGTGGAAGAAATAGTTTCCAGGCTGAATTCCGTTAAATTGTCCACAGAGTTGATAGATGTCGCGCCCATAAGCGTATATAACTGTATGGCATTCAACGAGGACTTTAACAGCCAGGACCTCGGGGCCATACTTGACATAGGAGCGAAATCCACCAATTTCATTATATTTAATAAAGGTAACATATGGATAAGAAGTTTTCCTATAGCCGGGGAGAGGATTGAAGAGGCAAAAGAGCAGGGCGCAGAGGAGCTTCTGACAGAGGTAGAAAGGTCCCTGGAGTATTATTTTATGCAGGCAGCAGAAGATGCCCCGCAGGAAAAAAAGTTAACCCAGCTTTTTCTGACAGGCGGCGGAAGCGTTATGGAAAATATAGAAGCTTCGCTTATTTCCAAATTTAACATAAAGCCTAATATCATGGACCCTTTTAGAAAATTAAGGGTATCTAAAGATGTGTTCCAGAAACTTCAGGCGTGCGGGCCTAAGAATCAGTTTTCTACGGTTGTGGGTGCTGCGCTGAGGGGGATAGCTGATCTAAAAATAGAAGTGAATTTTCTTAAAGAAGCTCTTTCGGAAAAGAAATCCTCTATGCAAAAACGTATTTATGCCGGCCTTTCAATGGCCACTGGCGCTCTGGTGCTTATAAGCTTTTCCGTTTTTATGCGCCAGGACTACTATATAAAAAAGATCAAGCTTGATAAGGTGGAAGAGATGATGGAGACATACAGGACTTATGAGCCCAAGATAAAGAAGATACAGGAAGAGGAAAATATTTTAAGAGGGGAAATAGATACCATGTACCAGACAGTCTCTTCCAGGGCTGTGTGGCTCGGGATATTCAAAGCTGTTTCAGAGATGCTTCCCAAGGATGTCTGGATTACGGATTTGTCGGGGGTAATATCGATCGAAAAGAGCAGCCTTGGGAGAATGGACATGAACGGAAAGGCCTTGTCCTATCAGTCGGTTAATAATTTTGTGTCTAGCCTTAAGGCATTGCCGAGTTTCAGCGATGTGCGGCCCGTGTCGTCTTCCGTGGAAAACGACACGGATACGGGGGAAGAGATAGTTAAATTCAGCATTACCATGGATGTTGTTCTTAGTGGGAGTTAATATGTTAAAAACTGTAAGAGAAAAAACTACTTTAAAACAGGGGCTTATAGTACTTGCTGTTTTGGCAGGCATTTATATATTTTTCCTCAGTCCTTTTTTGAAAGAAGGCCGCTCAATCATGGACGAAGAATTGGAGCGCAAGATAAGCGAAATGAAAAGATTTATCACGCTTACAGGCACAGTGCCTTCAAAGGAAAGTTTTGCAAAGATGGAGAAAGATAGGGATTTACTGGAAGATAAATTTTCCAGCCTGGCGGATTTTACAGATCCGAACAAGGCGAGGCTTTCTGAAAAGAACTCAGAGGCGGGCCTTTATTTTATAGAAAAACTTCATTCTACGATGAAGAAATTTGAAATAGAGGCAGGGACAAAAGACGTAAGGCTTCCGGAGAACCTCGGTTTCGGGGACGGGCTTCCCAAGGATAACATGGTGCCTGTGCTTTTGAGGCAGCTTGAGACAATAGAGTTTGCCGTAGGCGCGCTTTTAAAAAGCAATGGCTCGGATATTTATACCCTGAAACCGCTCAGGCCTATTGAATACATAGAACCTGTTTCAAAGAAGCTCTTTTATACTGAACTGCCTGTGCAGATTTCTATAAAAACAACAACAACCGCTTTTATGAATCTTTTGCTGGAGCTTAAAAATGCCAGCCCTGTGATCAGCGTAAAAGAATTACACGTTAAGAGCATCGAGCCCGGTTCAGGAGACGCAGAGATAAGCCTGGTATTGAGCAGTTTTATGGTTGCGAGGGAAGAAAAATGATTATAAAGGAAAAGATTATATTTCTGGCCCTTTTGCCCGTATTGATAGGCACCTTGGTAATAGGCATGAAGACGCAGGAGACTAAAAAGAAATCAACAGGCGAATTTTTAAAGGATATAGAGTCCGTAACTGAAAAGGCAAAGGCCAAAAAAAAGGCGGCCAAGGATAGCTGGGATATTGATGGGCTGAAGAAACAGGAAACAATGGATGATTACCTTGCCCTGGCGGAAAGGGATATTTTTTCCAGGCCTGTTTCTGAAGTAAAAGAGGAAACCAAAGGAGATATTATACCTTTAAGAGAAGAACCGAAGAAACCTTTATTTGTTTACAAAGGCAGGATGACGCTGGGAGCCAGGGTTATAGTTATTATAGAAGATCAGAACACAGGAAAAAGTTTTTCTGTTAAAGAAGGGGACTCTGCGGGAGAATTTATTGTTGTCAGCATAGGCGACAAAGAAGTGCTTCTTAGGAAAAATAGTGGAGAAGAAATTGTTATTTCCACTGCAAAGGAAGAGAAGAAAGAAGAAAAAGAGAAAACCGCAGAGGATACAAAGGGCTTAAATGAGAAGAAATAAAGGATTGTATTATATATCATTAATAATGGCGGCATTTATGATGCTGGAGTACCTGCCTTCCGGGGTGTTTGCGTCAGTGAATTATTCCGCAAGGACTGTTGTCGCGTTAAAGGTCAACCTTAGGAAATATTTTGAAGAAGCCATGTCCCTGTTCGAGTCAGGTAAATACAAAGAAGCTGTTATAATATTTGAAAAATTGATTGAAGTAGAAAAGGCCGACAATCAATCGTATTTTACGCCTTTTGCTGAGATATACATTGAAAAATCCAAAACCCGCATGGCAGAACTCATGATCATGGAAGAGAAAAAATGGGAAAGGATGAAAAAGGACGTGGTGGGCGAGGCAGAGGCGCTGGCCAGGAAAGAAAGCGAAAAGATTATCCAGGAAGAGCAGCAAAAGAAAAAGTTAGCGCTGGATTCAAAGAAAAAAGAATTGTACGAAAAAGAGCGGAATATAAAGGCTGTATTTGACAGCGCCTTGGCATATTATAGGTCCAAAGATTATCCTTCAAGCATAGTGGGGTTTAAAAAGGTAAAGGAGATGGATTCTATCAGTTCTCTGGCAGGCCAGGCGGATTCTTATATCCGCGATATGCAGGAACAAATGAAAAAAACAGAAGAAAAGATACTTCTTGTGAAAATGGAAGAGGCACGGCGCGCCAAGCTGGAAATGGAAAGAGATGCCGAGCTCAATAGAGTGGAGCTGGCCAGAAAAGAAAAACAGAAAGAGGCGCTCAGAATGATGTTTGAACAGAGGTTAAAAGTCAAAGAAGCCAGAGACAGAGTTGCCAAGCTGGCAGGTTTGATGGACAGTATAATAGGCAATATCAGGGAAAAAAGATTTGAAGAGGCAGAGGTCCTGGTGGATAAAGCTATGCAGGAATTTCCGGAAAATGAAAAATTCAAGGATATACAGCATTATATAGACATGCAGAAACTGAAAGTGGAAGAGGCTGCTTTGAAAAAAGCCAGGGAGCTTACTGAAGAAAAGATGATGCTGGATGTGGCAAAAAAACATATATTGCCTGAAGAAAAAACAGCCAAGCTTGAAAATGAAAAAAAGATAACCCCTATAGTGAGGGTACCTGAAATAAGAAAGCGTCTCAAGATACCCATAAGCGTTGATTTTAAAGACGTTGGTTTGGATTATGTCCTGGGTTTTCTAGCAGACACCACAGGCGTAAACATGGTTCCTTCTACAGAGATAGATATGGCTGAAAAAAAGGTAAGCATAAGGATAAAAGATATGCCTCTCGAAGAGGCGCTGAGGTATATATTAAAATCCCAGGACTTGGTTTACAGGATAGAAGAAGACGCTGTATGGGTGGCTACAAAGGACGAGATATCTAATGAAAAAATAGATACAAGGGTATATTTTTTAAGCCAGGGCATAGGAAGGTTCGCGGAGTTTGCAACCCAGGCTTCGTCATCAGGCGAAGATAAGTCCTCCGGCACTGTAGCTACCTCTGCCTCAGAAGTAAAGACAGTAAAAAATATCCTTGAGAATGCGGTTGAATGGCCCAAGGATTCAAAATTGACTCTGGATGAGCGCACCGGCGCGCTTATTATAAGCAACACGCCCTCAAATCTGGAAACCATAGAGAATCTTTTATATAACCTTGATATAACTCCTATGCAGGTTTTGATTGAGGCGAGATTTTTGGAAGTCAAGGTAAGCGATCTGGATGACTTTGGAGTGGAGTGGAAACTGAACGGCATGTGGGCTATGGACAAAAACAGATCTGGCAACAATGTGTACGGAGTCAGCCAGGACAGCGGGGTGGATTTTTCTAATTTCAACCGCTCGGACGAAGGGTTTAATCTTACTTATCAGGGTATCTTGAGCAATCCGCAGTTTCAGGCAGCCATGCACGCGCTTCAGGAAAAACAGAATGTGAAGACGTTATCCGCTCCCAGGATAACCACTCTTAATAACCAGACAGCCACCATAGAAGTCGTGGAGGAATATATTTATCCTACCAGATATGAAGCAAGCCTTGTGCAGTATGACATAAACGGAGACGGGGATTTTGATGACGCAGGAGAAACAGAGTGGATAAATGTGCCCCAGGATTTTGTGACCAGAAACATAGGCATACTTTTACATGTCAAGCCGAGCGTAGGGGTGGATAAAAAGAGCATCACGCTTGCGTTAACTCCCGAAGTCAGCGAAGATGCGGGGTCTTTCACATATTCAGGAAACGTCAGCATTCCTAATTTTACCACCAGAAACCTCAGCACCAGCGTGATGGTTAAAGACGGGGAAACAATAGTATTGGGTGGGCTTATAAAAGAGACGAATACAAACGTGAAGACAAAAGTGCCGGTGCTGGGCAATATACCTTTTATAGGCGGGCTGTTCAGAAAGAATACTGATTTCAAAGAGAGAAGGAATCTTTTAATATTCGTTACAGCCAGTATCATGGGCAAAGAAGAGAATAAGGTAGCAAGCGCTGAAGGTTTAGAAGAAGAATCTTTAAAACAATAAAATGGCCATGAATTTTTTGATGCGCATGTTATTATGCATAGTTTTATTTTCAAGCCCTGAGGTTTCTTTTGCTTACGAGATGAAGTCTGTCAAGGGGGACGATACTATCGGGAACAATTCAGTGGTTGTAGAGATCCCCGAGATAAGAAAAAAACTCAAGACCCCGATAACAGTGGATTTTATGGACGTGGGCCTTGACTATGTCATTGATTTTTTGTCAGAGGCCACAGACGTTAATATAATCCCGGGCAGCGGAGTCAAGCTTTCAGAAAAAAAGGTTACCATAAAGGTCAAGGACATGTCTCTGGAGAGCCTTCTGAAATATGTTTTCAGGAATCAGGGGCTTATATACAGGATTGAGAAAAATGCCGTATGGGTGGATACCATAGATAACATGGATAATGAAACGTCTGAGACCAGGATGTATTTTCTGGACCAGGGGCTTGCCATGTTCACTGAATTCAGCGGGACTACTAGCGGGGCTAAGGGCGGAGGAGCTGCTATATCCAAGATAACCACTATAAAAGATACGCTTGAAAATGCGGTGATGTGGCCTTCTGATTCGAAGATCAACCTGGATGAGCGCACCGGAGCTTTGATAGTTACTAATACGCCCTCGAACCTTAAAATTATAGAGGATATATTATATAATTTGGATATAGACGCTACCCAGGTTCTGGTGGAAGCGAGGTTCGTAGAGGTGAATGTAACTGATCTGAGCGAGCTGGGAGTGAACTTGTCGCTGGACAGCCCATGGGCTATAACTAAACAAACACTCAGCGGGACCGAGAACGGCGCGATTACCCAAATAGGGTCATCAAGCGGTTCAAAATTTTCAACATTTACAGGTTCGCCTGATGAAGGATTGAATCTTGCTTATCAAGGCATATTGACAAAACCACAGTTTTCCGCGGTGCTGCATGCCCTTGATAAAAAGACAAATAGTAAAACACTTTCCGCGCCTAAGATAACCACATTGAATAACCAGACAGCGACGATAGCGATAGCGGATGAATTTGTATATCCTACGCGGTATGAGCCTACTCTTGTAAAAGAGGATTTGAACTCAGACGGGGATTTTCTCGATACGTCAGTGAAAGGCATCAAAGAGACCCGTTTCGTAAATGTGCCCCAGGGTTTTGAAACAAGGCCTATAGGGATTTTATTACACGTAACCCCGAGCGTAGGTAAAGACAAAGAGACTATAGCATTGACGCTTCATCCCGAGGTCAGCGAGGCTACAGCCGATGCATTTCAATATAGCGGAGAAATAAAGCTCCCGAAATTCACCACCAGAAACCTAAGCACGAATATAGCTGTGCAAAACGGGGATACTGTGGTCCTGGGAGGGCTCATAAAGGAATCCAAGACTAGTACCAGGACAAAGACGCCGTTTTTAGGGGACATCCCTATATTGGGCGCGCTTTTTAAAAAAGATTCAGACAGCACCACAAGAAAAAATCTTTTGATATTTGTAACAGCTACTATTTTAAGCCCGGAAGGAGCGAAATTAAAATGAGCATAAAAAATATTAAAGACGTGGCTAGGGAGGCCGGCGTTTCAATAGCCACTGTTTCAAGAGTTGTGAATAAATTAAGTTCTGTAAAAAAATATAACAGGGATAAGATAGAACTGGCTATCAAGAAATTGAAATTCAGGCCTAATGTGAGCGCCCAGCGCCTGGCTTCAAAGCGCAACAATAACATAATAGGCCTTGTTATTCCCAGGTACACAGATATATTCCATTCATTTTACGCCCTTCAGATATTACAGGGCGTAGGGGTTGCGGTGGAACGCATGAAGATGGATTTATTGCTGCACGTAACCAATGGAGACTCATTTTTAAATATCTCCAGCGTACAGGGAGTGATATTTTCTGATATTATAGGCAATGAGGAGCAAGTTGATGGGGTGGTAGAGGCAGGGCTTCCATGCGTTATAATGAACTATGACACCAAAGATCTTCCTGTATCATGCATATCAATAGACAATTTTAACGCAGGCCTGGATGCGGTTGAATATCTTGTAAAATTAGGGCATTCCAGGATCGCCACTATTACAGGCGCGCTGAAAACGCAAGTGGCAATAGACAGGTTAAACGGTTATTTGACAGCGCTGGAAAAGCATAAAATCGACAAGAAAAAAGATTATATAAAATACGGGGATTTCGGAAGGAAATCTGCTATGACCTTGACAAAAGACCTGATCAGGATGAAGATCCCGCCTACAGCAATATTTGCGGCAAGCGATGAAATGGCTGTCGGGGCTATACAGGTATGCCTGGAAAACGGAGTCGGTGTCCCTGGGGATATATCAATCATAGGCTTTGACGATAATCCCCTGGCATTGAATTACAGTCCTATACCTCTTACGACCATAAGGCAGCCTTTGCACAAGATGGCCTTGGTTGCTACGCAGACGCTTAACCAGATCATTCAGAAGAAAATAAGGTCTAATAAAAGAATAGTGCTCTCAACAGAGTTGGTGGAAAGAAGCTCCTGCCAGGCATTGGCTTAAATAAGGAGGGATATGGTTATTCTAAAGAGGGTATTTGTATTTTTTATAGGATTTCTGTGTGCCTGGATAATTTTTTCAATAGGATTGAAAAAAGGCGCGTGCCAGATAAATATACCGCAAAACATTTATTTTTCCGGAGATAGCACTAATTTGTATTTTTTTGACAGGGACGAAGCCAGGGTATATAAATATAATACACAAGGCAAGCTAACCCGCACCTATACAGTCAAAGAATTGGGCAAAGACCTCGTCTTGAAATAGCGTGTTTCACCTACTCGTATCAGATAAATCAGGCAAAATATTTGACATTCCTGAACTGGAAGCCGCAGGCATGAAGGCAGGTTGTTTTTTCAGGCCTGGGAAGAGGGAATTCATTAAGATACCCGAAGCGAGCAGGCTTTTTATGCTGCCCGGAAGAATGCCTGTGGGATATGACAGGGTCGGCGGAAAATTCAAGGCATTGGAAAATTATTTTGCTGTTGCTGCGTTTGTGGCGCCTGCTTTTACAGGCACTTACAGTGCTGCCTACCATTTTCCACCTACGCGGTGGGATAAATCCCGCTGCGTAGGTGGAAAGGCCCTGCCGCTTTACTGCTATACTCTAGCTGGTTTTTATAAAGGCGATATCTATGTTACGGCAATAAGAGTTGATAAATCCTCCAGGCATGACCCGAAATTTATAAATATCGATTCCGTCAGAAAAAATGCAATAAAAATAAAAAAATTATTCCCTGCCAACAGGCTTATCAGGCATCTGCAAGACTGCGCTATGATCCATGGCTGTCCCGGTGCGCAGAATTTTTTCTTATCCAGAGAAGAATGCCCTTTACCCGTATCTCCTTCCTGCAATGCCAACTGCGCAGGGTGTATTTCGCTAGAGACCCAGCCCAGGATAAAATTTACGCCTTCTCCTGAAGAAGTGGCTGAACTAGCCTTATTTCATATCTGTAATGTTAAAAATACAGTAGTAGGCGGTCGCGACCGCCTACTACTTAGTTTTGGCCAGGGCTGCGAAGGCGAACCTTTGCTGGAGGCGGAATTAATTGAAGAATCCATAAGGTTAATCAGGACCAAAACCCATAAGGGAACTATAAATATGAATACTAATGCCTCCAGGCCTGAGGCATTAGCCAGGTTGTTTGATACAGGCTTGGATAGCATAAGGGTAAGCATGAATAGCGTCAGAAAAGAATATTACGAGAGGTATTACAAGCCGGCCGGGTATAATTTTCAGGATGTTTTAAAGTCTATAAAAACAGCCAAGCAGAAAAAAGGCTTTGTATCGATTAATTATCTGACCATGCCTGGATTTACAGATTCCAAGGATGAATTCGCAGCGCTCAAGAAATTTATAGAAACTTATAAAATAGACATGATCCAATGGCGCAACCTGAACTTTGACCCGCTTCATTATTTCAAGATTATAAAATACTCTGGCCAGCTTTCTGCAATGGTAGGCGTCAGGCAATTGATAACTTCCCTGAAAAAATCTTTCCCCAGCCTCAAGATGGGCTATTATAACCCATCTTTATAATTTTTGTTATGATGGAAGCCCGACTCCCATAGGGAGTCGGGCTTCCATCGCCCCGGGCTTCCATCATCCTTTTTAAATTTATTGATTTTTCCATATATATAATGGTATAATCTAAAGGCATATGAAAAGAGTAACCATAGTTGTTATATTTGTATTATGCGTAATGGCAAGGCCTGCGTTTGGGTATTGGATCTGGACGCCTGAGAGTGGCAAGTGGGAGAACCCTAAATATGCTGCCAAGGATACCCCTGAGGACCAGATGGCATACGCTAAAAAGGCTTACGATGCAAAGAATAACAAAAGCGCCCTCAAAGAGCTTAAGAAATTATTGAAATATTATCCTCTTTCCAAAGAAGCGCCTACTGCGCAGTATTACGTGGGCCGCATAATGGAAGACATGGATAATCTTTACGAGGCATACAAGGCATACCAGAAGGTTATAGATACCTATCCTTACACTGAATTGGTAGACGATGTCATAGAGAGGGAATACAAGATAGCCGAGGCATTTTTCTCAGGAAAGAAAATAAAGATTATAGGCAAATGGCAGGTGCCTGCCAAAGATAAAGCTATAGAGATATTCAAGGCAGTGGCTGACAATGCGCCATACGGCAAATATGCGGATCTTGCCAAGCTTAAGGCAGGGTTGGCGTATAAGGATATACGGGATTATGACAGCGCGATACTTATGTTTAAAGACTTGATAGACAGGTATCCGAACAGCTCTGTGATTGACAAGGCAAGATTCCAGCTGGCAGAGTGTTCCAAGCTTTTGTCTGTAAAGCCGGAGTATGACCAGACCCCCACAAACCTTGCGCGCAGGGAATTCGAGGATTTTTTAAAGAAGCATCCTGATAGCGAAATGGCGCCCGATGCCAAGCAGGTTGTGGATAAGTTAAAGTCGCGGGAAGCTGAAAATGCTTATGAGACGGCTAAGTTTTATGAAGCGCGCAAAGCGCCTGAAAGCGCCGTAATATATTATAAAGATATCGTCCAAAATTACCCTGATACAGAATGGGCAAAAAAAGCACGGGAGAGATTAAATGAGCTGGAAAAAAAGTGACATCTCAATGTCATTGCGAGCGAATGAAATGAGCGAAGCAATCCGACGAAGTCGTTGCGAGGCCGTAGGCCGAAGTAATCTCATCAGATTGCTTCGTCAGTCGCTTCGCCCCTTCCTCGCAATGACTATTGTCGGATTCTTATGTACTTTCGCAGGCTGCGGTTATGCTACGAAGACGATACTTCCTGATAATGTGAAGACAGTGCATGTGGACACATTCAAAAATAATATTGATATAACTAAAGAGGTCAGCGCAAAGGATAAATACGAGGTCTACAGGCCGAACCTGGAAGTGGACCTGAGGGACGTGATCGTGAATAGGGTTTTTCTCGACGGTAATTTCAAAGTGGCTGATAAAGATTCCGCGGACGCTGTGCTGGAAGGCCAGATCCTGCAATACAGAAAAGATCCGCTGAGGTATCAGAATGAGGTTGTGCAGGAATACAGGATCAGCCTTGTATGCGATGTCAAATTTGTAAATCAAAAAGACACGTCTATTTTATTTGAAGAAGAAAATATAACAGGCGATGCCACATATTTTACAACAGGCGCTCTTCAGAAAACAGAGGCATCTGCTTTGAGCGACGCGATGTCTGATCTTGCAAGGCGGATCATCAACAAAATTGTGGAGAATTGGTAGAATACTAAACTCAAAAGTAAAAACGAAAAAGTCAAAACTACAATTAAAAATTCAAAAAACCTATAAGCTGTAAACCTAAGACTAAATAATTTTGCCTTTTTACTTTTGACTTTTTACTTAACAGATTGTTTTTGAACTTGTCAATCATGCCCACCAAAGAGCTTACCTCGTATCTTTTCTTAGGGGAAGAGGATTTCTTAAAAGAGGAGGAACTTAAAAAATTAAAATCCAGATTCCTGGAAAATTCCACCAGGGATCTGAATTACAATGTATTTTATGCGAAAGACAAAGACTTCAAACTGAAAGAGGCGCTGGATATCCTGAATACAGCGCCTTTCATGTCTCCGAAGAGGTTTGTGATTTTAAAAGACGCTGACAGCCTTTCGGGCAGCGATAAAGAATCAATGCTTTTTTATCTCAAGAACCCCAGAGACACTTCAATCTTAATTATAGATTCAAAATCATCCAAGATAAAAGAAGGGTTTGTATTGGAAGCGTCCAAACTTTCAAAGCTTGTGCGCTTGGCCAGGCTTATTGATTCTGAAATAAATATGTGGATTTCAAAAAGAGTCCGAGCGGTCGGCAAGAAAATAAGCGTCGAAGCTATAAATTTGATAAAGGAAAACCTTCCCAATGATTTGAACATACTTTGTTCCAGCGTTGATAATCTCATCCTTTACGCAGGCAAAAGGCCTGAGATAACAAAAGGGGACGTGGAGAAGGTTATATACGTTGCGCCTCTCAAGACCAGTTTCGATCTCCTGGACGCAATAGAAAAAAAAGACGTAAAATTGGCCCTGAATATTTTTACTAGCATCCAGAAATACAAAAAAAGAGAGACAGAGTTTTTGCTTGGGCTTTTGTCCTGGCAGTTCAGGATGCTTTTGAGGGTGAAAGAGCTTTTGAAGATAAGAAGTAAGCCGGAGATACAGAAAGAACTGAACCTGTACAGCTCGAAGTTTGATCAGATGGCGCGTTACGCAGCCAGGCTTAAAACTCAGGAAATAGTCAGGTTTTTAAATGAGATATTAAAGGCGGACAGCGATATTAAGACAGGCGAGTCGTTGCCTAAATTTACTCTGGAGAGATTAATACTCAAAATGTGCTCTTAAAAAGCCGCTGTCAGGCTTTTATGCGGCCTTGATACATTCGCGGCCACAAAACTACGGTCTTTAGACCGCAGATAGGTAATGGCCGCTCAGTATTCCGCCCAAGGAACCCCGGGCTTAAACCCGGGTGGGCTCCATTTTTTTCATCAAGCGGGAAATTTTACGCGAGGCAGTGTTTTTATGAACAATGCCTTTTGATTGCGCTTTATCAAGCTGTGATATCAGATAAGTAAGCTGTTTTTTAGCCTCGTCCATTTTTTTGGAAGAGATAAGGTCTAAAAATTTCTTTGTCTCTGTCTTTAGCTCGGATTTTACAGATTGATTGCGCAAACCCCTTTTAGCGCTTTGTTTTATATCTTTATAAGATGCGTGTAAAATTGGCATATATTGCTCCTTTTTGTGTGAAAATAAAATAGCATACGCTATTAATTATGTCAAGGGATAATAGTTGCATTATATTTCTTTCTGGCCGGCAGGCCTAAAGAAAAGCCTCGTCGATTCGAGCGGGCATGGTGTCTTGCGGTAGCTGGGGCCATTCGGCGCTGAAATAATTTCGTCGTCCGCTACAGTTTACGGCTCATTTTTTATACCGAAGGTAGTCTTGACGGCATAAAAACTTCACCGTAATTCCTTGTGGATTTTTGTCGAAATTTTTCTAATGCGTCTCAGACCCCAGCTGCCACAGGACGAGCCCAGACGTTTTGCTTAGTATCGACGCGGAGCGAAGGTTGCCTCGCTGGGGCAAGCGAGCGTCTTTTCGTAGGCCCGCCTGTCAGAAAGAATAACAAAGAAGCAATGTAAGGAATAATTACGCAATGTCCAAAAAACATATTATAAAATCAGCCGGGATAATAGGATTTGCCACAGTGATAAGCAGGGTGCTGGGCTTTGTAAGGGATATTATAATTGCCAGGTTCTTCGGCACAGCCAGATACGCTGAGGCTTTTGTAGTGGCATTCCGCATACCTAATATGCTCAGGGATCTGGTGGGCGAAGGCGCTACTAACGCGGCCTTTGTTCCTGTCCTGAGCGAATACATGGTGAAGAAAAAAGAAGAGTTCTGGGAACTCGCAAATGTCATATTGAATTTACTGCTTATAACACTTTCCGCCATAACCATTGCAGGTATTTTCGCTTCACCCTGGATTGTCAGGTTTATGGCGCCTGGTTTTCTGGATGACCCTGAAAAATTCGCAATAACAGTCAAACTGACGCGCCTGATGTTTCCTTACATACTCCTTATAGGCCTGGCTGCCTACACAATGGGCGTGTTGAATTCCCTGAAACATTTTTCAGCGCCTGCTTTCGGGCCGTGCCTGCTGAATATAGCTATTATAGTATGCGCTATTATTTGGGGCGAAAACGTGATGGGGCTTGCGAGCGGTGTTTTAATAGGCGGGGTGCTGCAGCTTGCCATACAGATGCCGGTCTTATACAGAAAAGGTTTCAGGTTTTCATTTACAAGAAAATTAAATCATCCGGCTGCAAATAAGATCGGCGTTTTATTATTGCCGCGTATTTTAGGTTCATGCGTGTACCAGCTGAACCTTTTTATAAACACAATCCTTGCGTCTTTATCCGCTATAGTGGGATCCGGAGGAGTTGCGGCGCTTTATTATGCAAACAGGATCTTTCAGTTTCCTCTGGCCATATTCGGCATTGCCATAGCCCAGGCAGCCCTGCCTACCATGTCCAGGGAGGCGCTGGAAAAGGATCCGGATAACTTAAAGCGCACGCTTTCTTTTTCATTAAGGGTTATAAACTTTATTATTATTCCTGCTTCAATAGGCCTTATAGTGCTCGCGGTTCCAATAACAAAGACCTTGTTTGAGAGAGGAAAGTTTGACCATTATTCCACCCTTATCACAGCCAATGCCCTTGTTTTTTACTCCATAGGACTTTTCAGTTATTCCGGTATAAAGATCCTTGTAAGTTGTTTTTATTCTCTGCAGGATACGCGGACTCCTGTGAAGATTGCAGTAGCGTCGCTTCTTCTGAATATAGCACTTAATTTGATACTTATGTTTCCTTTAAGGCTGGGCGGCTTGGCGCTGGCAGCTTCGCTTTCCGGGATTTTTAATTTTGTAGCGCTTTTTATCATATTGAGAAAAAAGATAGGGCCTCTGGATACCCGCAGGATATTGAATTCTTTTTTAAAGGCGCTTCTGGCCAGCCTGGCAATGGCAGCTGTGATTTATATGTGCGCTTTTAAAATAAGCCTGAATCTTTTTATTGTGATACTAGTAGCTATTCTAAGTTATATCGGCGCAGCGTTTATTTTCGGCGTAAAAGAGGCAAAGGAATTTTTGTCATGGGTGTTAGAGAGAAAATGAAGCTCCGCGAGTTAAAACCTGCGGTTTCCTGTAGCGAAATACTGAGCGGCCATTGTTCATCCGCACCCTTAAAGGTGCGGATCTCTGGCCGCGAATGTATAAAGGATATCCCACGCCTCCCCGGGGTCTATATAATGAAGGACGCTTTGGGAGAGGCTATTTATATAGGCAAGGCCAAGGACCTTTATAAAAGGGTGTCTACCTATTTCCGGGAGCGAACTCCGAAAACAGCCAAACACATGTTACTATTGGAAAAGGTTAAAGGCCTGGATTACGTGGTTACAGGCTCGGAAGAAGAGGCGCTGATATATGAAGCTAGCCTGATAAAGGAGAAAAAGCCGAAATATAACGTTGAATTAAAAGACGACAAAAGCTTTCCCCTTTTAAAAATCACATTAAACGAAAAATTCCCAAGGCTTACTATAACAAGAAAAAAGATTGAAGACGGCTCCAGGTATTTCGGGCCTTATACAAAGGCAAGGCTTTTAAGAAATGCCGTCACTATATTGAAAAATATATTTCCCATGCGGATTTGTAAAAAAATTCCGGGGGAAGTATGCCTAGCTTATCATATAGGGCAGTGCATGGGCCCTTGCGTGAAAAAAATAGATGAAAAATCTTATAACGAGATAGTCAGGCAGCTGATCTTATTCCTGGAAGGCAAGAAAACAAGATTGATACAGGAATTGACAGGCGAGATGAAAGAATTTGCCGATAAAAAAGATTTTGAACAAGCAGCTGTTATCCGCAACAGGCTCTCGGCCCTTTTAGAGGTTTCTGACAGAAAGACAGCTGATTACAGCTCGTGGGGCAATGTCGCTTTAAAATTAAAGAAAATCTTAAAACTTCCCAGCATGCCTTTGAAAATAGAGGCGTTTGACGTATCGAATATATCCGGCAAAGAAGCCACGGGCTCAATGGTTTATTTCGATAACGGCCTGCCGGATAAATCAAACTACAGAAAATTCAGGATAAAAAATGTAAAAGGCATTGATGATTATGCTATGATAAAAGAGATTGTCCATAGAAGGTACAAAAGGTTGAAAGAAGAGAAGAAAATTCTTCCGGATCTGATTATAATAGACGGCGGAAAAGGCCATCTAGCCGCGGCATATGAAGAGCTTTTAAAATTAAATCTCAGCCACGTGCCTGTGATCGGCATTGCCAAACAGGAGGAAAGGATATATACGCTGGGCTCATCCGAGCCGCTCGATATAAACAGGGACTCCGAGATATTGCATTTTATACAGAGCGTGAGGGATGAAGCCCACAGGTTCGCATTAAAATATCACCATAAACTGAGAAAAATAAGCTATAAGCTGTAAGCTATATATGAAACAATTGACTTCGTTTCAGAAAAAGGTATATACTGTTGTAAAGAAAATACCTCTTGGAGAGGTAAGGACATATGCCTGGGTGGCTAAAAAGGCCGGAAGGCCTGCTGCTGCCAGGGCAGCGGGCAATGCGCTTAATAAAAATCCCTTTCCTGTAATAGTCCCATGCCACAGAGTCGTGCATTCAGACGGCTCTATCGGAGAATATGCGTTTGGTAAGGATTTGAAAAAGAAATTGCTGGAGATAGAAGGTAAAGGCAAAGACCGAGAATGGGCACATTTCAATGTGCCTGTTTATGAAGGTCTTTGCGACAAAATTGTAGGGCACACTTTAGTGTGCCAAAATCTCATATGTTAGATGACATCAAAATAAAATTAAAAGACGCAGAAGCTAAGCTTTCTGATATGAAAATGTATCTTAGTATAGATAAGAACGAAATCAGGCTTAAAGAATTGGAAACCCAGCTTGCGAATCCGGGTTTCTGGGATGACCAGGAGAAATCAAGGCCTATTATCCAGGAATTAAAGACAGTGCGCGCTATGCTGGACCCCTATTTCGAAGCCAGGAAAGAACTTGATGAGCTGGGGGAACTGGCAGTTGTGCTGGATGAAGAGGACAAAGGTTCGATAAAAGACGTTTTGGAATCTCTGGATAAGCTGGCTAAAAAATTAGAAGGCCTGGAATTTAAGAGCCTTTTAAACGGCGAAAGCGATATAAGCAATGCTATCGTCAGTATCCATTCAGGCGCGGGCGGGACTGAATCCTGCGACTGGGCCAGCATGCTTTTAAGGATGTATTCGATGTGGGCTGAAAAAAAAGGATATAAAATTGAGATGATTGATATGCTGCAGGGCGAAGAAGCGGGCTTGAAGAGCGCGGACCTTATTATCACAGGGCCTTATGCATACGGGTACCTTAAATCGGAAAAAGGCGTGCATCGGCTTGTCAGGATTTCCCCTTTTGACTCAAATAAAAGACGGCATACGTCTTTTGCTTCCGTGGATGTTATACCGGAAATTGCGGATGATATAGTCATAGATATCAATGAATCTGATTTAAAGATCGATACTTACAGGGCTGGAGGCAAGGGCGGCCAGAATGTAAATAAGTTAGAAACTGCAGTCAGGATTACGCATGTCCCTACCGGTATTGTCGTGCAGTGCCAGAAAGAAAGATCGCAGTTTAAAAATAAAACCCTCGCTATGAAGGTATTAAAGGCAAAGCTTTATGAAAAGAAGATGGATGAGAAGAAGAAAGAACTGGAACAGGAATATGCCAAGAAGCAGAAGATAGAATGGGGAAGCCAGATTCGTTCGTACGTTATGCACCCCTATTCGATGGTAAAGGACCATAGGACTGATCACGAGACATCCAATGTTGATACTGTAATGAGCGGCGGGCTGGATGAATTTATGGAAACATTCTTAAAATGGAAAACAAAAAATAATTAAAGGCAAAGGCCGAGAATAGGCACATTTCAATGTGCCTGTTTATGAAGGCCTTTGCGACAAAACTGTAGGGCACACTTTAGTGTGCCAAAATATATGTTTAATTGGGTGTTGAGTAAGATTATCGGGACGCAGAACGAGCGGGAAATCAAAAGGATGAAGCCTCTGGTAGATAAGATAAATTCTTTTGAACCTGAGGTCCAGAAGCTTTCTGACCAAGAGCTGCGCGCGAAGACAGACTGGTTCCGCAAGAGGCTTGCGGACGGAGAAACTCTGGATGATATTTTGCCTGAGGCTTTCAGCGTTGTGCGGGAAGTATCAAGGCGCACAGTGCGTATGCGGCATTTTGATACCCAGCTTATCGGCGGTATCGTGCTGCATCAGGGAAAAATCAGCGAGATGGCGACAGGAGAAGGAAAAACGCTGGTTGCGACTCTGCCTGCTTATTTAAATGCCTTGAGCGGGAAAGGCGTGCATATAATAACGGTGAATGATTATCTTGCGCGCAGGGATAGAGACTGGATGGGTCCGATATATGAATTTTTGGGGCTTACGGTCGGGGTTATACAGCATGATATGGATCCGCAGTTGAGGCAGTTTGCTTATGGCAGCGATATTACTTACGGCACAAATAATGAATACGGCTTTGATTATCTAAGAGACAACATGATTGTCAGAAAAGAAGATATGGTCCAGCGCGAATTGAATTATGCGATTGTGGATGAGGTGGACAGCATTCTTATAGACGAGGCGCGCACCCCGCTTATTATCTCAGGGCCTTCAGACGAGTCCACTGATAAGTATTATACATGCGATAAGATTGTGCCGAAATTAAAAGGAAGAATTATTCTGGAAAAAGACGAAATAGACGCAAAATTTAAAGGCATAGACCTCTCAAAAGGCTATGATTACATTGTAGATGAAAAGGCAAACACAGCGCATCTTACAGAAGACGGAGAGATAAAGGCGGCTAAAATGCTCGGCGTGGATAACATGCATGATATAGCCACTATGGAATACCGTCATCACATGATCCAGGCCTTGAAGGCGCATAATCTTTTTGAAAAGGATGTGGATTATGTCGTAAAAGACGGCGAGGTTATTATCGTGGATGAATTCACGGGCCGCTTGATGCCGGGGAGAAGATGGTCAGACGGCCTTCATCAGGCGATAGAGGCAAAAGAAGGGATGAAAATAGAAAGGGAAAATCAGACGCTTGCCACAATCACATTCCAGAATTATTTCAGGATGTATAAAAAACTCGCGGGTATGACAGGCACTGCAATGACAGAGGCCGGAGAATTCAGCCACATTTATAAATTAGACACAGTCTCAATACCTACGAACAGGCCTTTAATAAGAACAAATCATCCGGATGTGATTTATAAAACAGAAAAAGAAAAATTCAACGCAGCGTGTAACGAGATAGAGGAATTATATAAAAAAGGAAGGCCGGTTCTGGTAGGCACTATCTCAATAGAAAAATCAGAGCGCATGAGTTCTATTTTAAAAAGGCGCGGTATCCCGCACAATGTTTTAAACGCAAAGTATCATGAAATGGAAGCGACTATTGTGGCTCAGGCAGGAAGGCTGAACGGGGTTACCATTGCTACAAACATGGCAGGCCGCGGAACAGACATTTTACTCGGCGGAAATCCTGAATTTATGGTCAATGACTGGCTGAAGGCAAAAGGCATGGGGCCTAAAGATGTGAGCCAGGAGGAGCGCGAAAAATGGCTGGCTGAGGCGAGGGAAAAAGTAAAAGAAGAACACGACAAGGTTACGGCATTAGCCGGGCTGCATATCATGGGAACAGAGCGCCATGAATCCCGTCGCGTGGACAATCAGCTGCGGGGCCGCTCAGGCAGGCAGGGCGATCCGGGCTCGTCTAAATTTTATATATCTTTAGAGGATGACCTGATGCGGCTTTTTGGGTCGGACAGGATTTCTTCTATTTATGACAGGCTGGGCATAGAAGAAGGCCAGGATATCCAGCACCCTCTCATAAGCAGGGCTATCGAGGTTGCCCAGAAAAGAGTGGAGCAGCATAATTTTGATATACGCAAACATGTGCTTGAATACGACAATGTGATGAACAAGCAAAGGGAAGTCATTTACGAAGAGAGAAAAAAAATCCTGACGGGCGATAATGTCAGGGGGCATATTTATGAGATTATAGAAGAAGTCCTGGATGATGCGATAATTACGTATATGAATCCTGACGTGCACAAGGCTGATTGGAAATACGCGGAATTCAATGAATGGCTCTGGTCAAAATTTAATATAAAGATTCAGAATATAGAAGAGATGGTCGAAGGTAAAGACGCGGAAGGTATTCTGGATTACCTGATTGAAACGGTAAAATCAGCGTATATAGAAAAAGAAAAAAATATGCCCCAGGGTTTGATGCAGCATATTGAAAAAATGATCATGTTGCAGGTTATTGACACAAAATGGAAAGACCATCTTTACGCAATGGATAATCTCAGGGAAGGGATAGGCCTCCGGGCATACGGCCAGCGCGACCCGCTCATAGAATACCAGCACGAAGGCTATGACATGTTTATGGGAATGATAAAGCATAAAGCATGAGACAATAGAATTTTTATTCAAGGTCCAGGCAGCGAGAGAAGAAAGTCCCATGAGAGGCGTGTTTCAGTCTTTGCCGCAGGAATTTGTAAAGTCAGAGGCAGCCCCTATGTCTAAAATCCCAGCGCCCCAGGTGCAAAGAAAAGAAGAGTTTCAGGAAAGACTTGATGAAGAACGGCCTTCAGTTGAACAGTATAAACGCTCTGAGCCAAAAGTCGGACGCAATGATCCGTGCCCATGCGGGAAAGTAGATTCTAAAACCGGCAAGCCATTGAAATATAAAAAATGTTGTTACCCAAAGTACGAATAGGAAGATTTGTATAATTTAACGATTTTTCTTTGAAGACTAGGTATATCTTTTCTGTTTTTTAAGCCGAGATATTTTCTAGTAATAAGTGCATGGCAATTAGGACAAAGCACCATTAAGTTATTAATTTCATGTAAACCGCCCTTATTCTTAGGTAAAAGATGATGACTTTCAACAATTAAATTAAATCCGCACAATTCACATTTATTTCCATATTTTTTATAGCTTGCGTACGAATCCATACCTTATGGTTTTTTACTTCTCCGTAAAGGTATTTTTTGATCCCCAATTTTCTTCGTCGATATCGTACTACCCATGGATCAGCTTTTTTAAACCCCTTTTTATTAATTCTTTAGCAATCTCTTCATCAAGCAGTTTTTTACAATTTCTACGGATAAAGTCATCAACAACCGGATGAGGCAGTTTCTCTAATTTATGAAAATTTTTCTGGAGTCCTGAGTGTCTATGGCGTTTAATTCCGGCCATATGCATAGTGCAATAACGTTCTTTTGTTTTTTATACCTTGTTAATATTATACTAGTCAAATAGGGGTTTAAGGCAAATATTTAATTTTGTTTAAAACATTTATATGGTAAAATACTACCAAATGATAAGAAATATTATTTTAATTTCTTTCGCTAGTTTATTTTTAGTCTTTTCTTTTCCGAATTTTAACCTCAGTTTTCTCGCCTTTATCGGTTTTATCCTGCTTTTCTTTGCAATTGAGAATAAATCTCCCAAAGAGGCATTTTTAATTTTTTATATTAGTGGATTTATTTTTTATTTAGGGACTTTATACTGGTTGTATCATGTGACAGTAGCAGGTTTAATAATCCTTTGTCTCTATCTTGCTTTATATTTTGGAGTTTTGGGCTTAATCTGTTTTCGGCTTAAGGCTTATAGCTTAAGGCTTATAGCTATTCCTTTAATTTGGTCGTTTCTTGAATATATTCAGTCTCATCTTCCCATCATGGGTTTCGGATGGCTTTCTTTAGGCTATTCGCAGTATAAAAATCTGCCCCTGATTCAGATAGCTGATTTTTCAGGCGTGTACGGCGTGTCTTTTACGGTAATGATGGTAAATGTCGCTATTTACAGGACATTTAAAAAATCTTTCAGGGAGGTAATAATAACAGCGCTGGTTTTAATAGCTGTGTTTGGATATGGGATAATGAGGGTAAATGAGAGAGGTTATGGGAACGGTGTAAGAGTTTCAGTTATCCAGGGAAATATCCCCCAGGAGCTTAAGTGGGATCCAAAGGCTCAGGATATGATAATTGAAAAATATATTGCGCTTACAAAGATGGCGGCCTTGGAGAGCGCTGATCTAATAGTCTGGCCTGAGACATCTTTTCCGGGATTCTTTGAAATAGACGAAGATATGACAGAGAAAATTTTAACCCTGGTAAAAGAAACAAAGATTCCCATCTTAATAGGAGTGAATACGGAAAAAGATGAAAAATATTTTAATAGCGCTGCGCTTATTTCTCCGGAAGGCAGCATGACAAATAAATATGACAAAATCCATCTTGTCCCATTCGGAGAATATGTTCCGTTTTCGAATAAATTTCCGGCATTTCATAAATTAATCCTTGGAGAACTCGGAGAATTTACACCTGGAAAAGACTTTAAAGCCTTCAGCCTTCAGCCTTCAGCCTTCAGTCAAACTGTTAAATTCTCTGTCTTGATTTGTTTTGAAGACATTTTTCCGGAAATTTCCAGAAAGTTTGTTAAAAACGGCGCTAAATTCCTGATTGTTATTACAAATGACGCGTGGTATGGCAAAAGCGGGGCAGCTTACCAGCACGCAGCGAATTCAGTTTTCAGGGCTATTGAAAACAGGGTTCCTGTTGTCAGGTGCGCCAATACAGGTTATTCCTGTTTCATAGATTCAAGAGGCGGAATATACGACAGCGTATCAGAAAAAAATTCCCTTCTTTTTGTTACCGGTTATAAGACTGCAGTAGTAAATGCCAAATAAGTCATAATTAATACTTACCAGCCCTAGCTAGCCTAAAGAAAAACATCGCTTTTTCGAGCGGGCACGGTGCCCTGCCTCTGGGCTGGGGCCGTTCGGCGCTGAAATAATTTCGCCGTTCGCTACGGCTTACGGCTCATTTTTTATACCGAAGGTGGTCTTGACGGTATAAAAACTTCGCCGTAATTCCTTGCGGACTCTTGCCGAAATTTTTCTAATGCGCCTCAGACCCCAGCCCAGAAACGGGGTGAGCCCAGACGTTTCGTCAAGTCTCGACCTGGTCCTGAGGAGCCCTTCGCGGAGTTTACCCTGAGCGCAGCGAAGGGCTCAGGGTAAACTCCGCGAAGGGTAAACTCCGCGAAGGGCGAGAATCAGCCGCGGAGCGAAGTCCGCCTCGCTGGGGCGGACGAGCGTCTTTTCGTAGGCTAGCCAGGGCTGGTAATTATGTAAAATCTTACCCAAGCGTAGCCTATTTATATTGACACCTATATAGCATATAATATATAATTGAGCAGTCAGGCATTTTTATAGTATTAACTGCTCATCCTGAGGAGTAAAGCGACGAAGGATCCCTATGGAAGAAATGAATGAATATATTCAACAGAGAATTGATAAGTTAAATGCCCTCAAAGAGATAGGCACTGAGGTGTATGGCAGAAGGTTTGACAAGCCTCTTAGCATAGAAGCAATGCTTAAAGATGCCAAAGAAGGCGATTCTGTGCAGACAGCAGGCCGTATCACTGCTTTAAGGGAACACGGCAAATCCAGTTTTATAGACCTGAGAGATTCAAGTGAGAGGATTCAGGTATATATCAAGGCAGATACCATCGGCAAAGATATGTATAGTAATATATTTAGAAGATTAGATATAGGAGATATATTGGGGGTTAAAGGCAAGTTTTTCAAGACCCATACGGGACAGATTACAATAAATGCGGAAGAAATCACTATTCTCGCTAAGGGCCTCAGGCCTTTGCCTGAAAAATGGCACGGTTTGAAAGATGTGGATACAAGATACCGCCAGAGATATGTGGATTTGATAGTAAACGAAGAGGTTCGCAAGGTTTTTCAGGTCCGCAGCCGCATTATTTCAAAGATACGGGAGATGCTGGATAAAAAAGGGTTCCTGGAAGTTGAAACGCCCATGATGCAGTCAATGGCGGGCGGGGCAGCAGGAGATCCTTTTAAGACGCATCACAATGCCCTTGATATTGATCTGTATCTGCGCCTGGCGCCTGAATTGTATTTAAAGAGACTTTTGGTAGGTGGGTTTGACAAGGTTTACGAGCTCAATAGAAATTTCAGGAACGAAGGCATTTCAATAAGGCATAATCCTGAATTTACCATGATAGAGATATACCAGGCTTACTCTGATTGCAGCGGCATGATGCAGCTTACAGAAGAGATTTTTAATTATGTGGCAGCTGAGGTCCTGGGAACTGATAAGTTAAAATTTGGGGAAAAACTTATTGATCTGACTCCTCCGTGGCCGAGATGGTCATTCGCCGAAGAAATAAAAAGAAAATTTGATATAAATCCTGACGATTCTTCCGAGGTCTGGATAAAAAAGCTTAAGGCCAAGGGCATAGATTTTAAGGCCAAGGATATCACGCGTTCCCAGATAGCAAATATTATTACAGAGATGCTCGAGCCAGAAACAGGGGGCAGGCCTATTTTTGTGATGGATTTATTTGCTGAGCTGTGCCCTCTTGCGAAAAGGAAAAAAGACAGCCCGCTTTTGACAGACAGGTTTGAGCTTTTCATGGGCGGGATGGAAATTGCAAATGCGTATTCAGAATTGAACGATCCCATAGAGCAGAAAAAAAGATTTGAAGAGCAGCTGGTTGGCCAGGAAGGCGTGAAGAAAATAGACGAGGATTTTGTGAGAGCGCTGGAATACGGGATGCCGCCGGCAGGCGGACTCGGCATAGGTATTGACAGGATGGTAATGCTTTTTGCAAATCAGCCTTCTATACGGGATGTGATTTTATTCCCGCAGCTTAAACCAGAAGCATAGACTATCGGAGTCCGGCTCCCATAGTAAAACGCAATTAAAACCGGAAGCATAAATATGCCATATGAATTGTGGATCAGCTTTAGATATCTGATATCGAGGCGCAAGGAAAAGTTTATTTCCATTATAAGCTTTATATCGATAATGGGCGTAGCCCTGGGCGTGACAGCGCTTATTGTGGTGCTGGCTGTTATGAGCGGTTTTGACAATGACCTCCGCGAAAAGATAGTCGGCACAAATTCGCATATAATAATTGAAAAAGAAGGCGGGATAACTGATTATAACGGCCTTGTAGCAGAGATAAATAAGATACCCCATGTAAAAGCAAGTTCGCCTTTTATAAACGGCCAGGCTTTAATAAGGCAGGATGAACAGGTCTTGGGCCTGATATTAAGAGGCATAGACCCGGTAAGAGAAAAGAACGTCACTAATATACAAAAATATCTGGAATCCGGCACGATAGAAGTTAAAAAAGACACTGTCCTGATCGGAAAAGAGCTCTCTTTAAGACTGGGTTTAAAAATAGGGGATGTTATTTCTCTTATTTCTGCGGCAGATCCCAAGCCGAAAAGCTTTAAGATAGCAGGCATATTTAATTCAGGAATGTTTGAATATGACATGAACCTTGTGTTCACAAACCTTGAAGGCGCTCAGGCCTTTTATGCCACAGGAAATGTAGCAGGCGGCATAGGCGTGAGGGTGGATGACGTGAACAGGGCAGACAGCATAAAAAAAAATGTTCAGGAAAAAATAGGGTTTGATTACTGGGTCAGAAGTTGGTCTGAGTTGAACAAAAACCTTTTCAGTGCGCTGAAGCTTGAAAAGATAACCATGTTTATAATACTCGCGCTTATTGTGGTGGTGGCCTGCTTCAATATAGCCAGCACGCTCATAATGATGGTAATGGAAAAGACAAAAGACATAGGCATACTAAAATCAATAGGCGCTGACAATAGAAGCATAAGAAAGATATTTATGCTGGACGGTTTTTTGATAGGTTTTGCAGGGACTGTTCTGGGAGCCATAGGAGGCTTCGGCCTCTCGTATTTATTAAAGACATATCAATTTATACAACTGCCCAAGGATATTTATTATATAGACAGACTGCCTGTTAACCTGGAGCTGTTGGATTCAATAACAGTTATAGCTGCGGCGATGCTCATAAGTTTATTATCAACGCTTTACCCGTCCTGGCAGGCAGCAAAAATGGAGCCGGTGGAAGCGCTCAGATATGAATAAAGGCAAAGGCCGAGAATACCTTATCGTAAGGGAGGTTTAAACCTCCCTTACGATAAGGTGCTCATGAAGGCCTTTGCGACAGAATTGTAGGGCACACTTTAGTGTGCCGTAACGACATGCTACGAGCGGACAATATTCATAAGACATATAAAGACGGCAAAAGAGAACTGCATGTCTTAAGGGGAGTCAGCTTAGAATTAAGAAAAGACGAGATAATCGCTATTGTGGGCCCTTCGGGAGCAGGCAAGTCAACGCTTTTACATATATTGGGAGGCATAGACAAGCCAAGCTCGGGCAAGGTATTTCTGGACAATTCTGATTTTTACAGCCTGGATGACGCCAAAAGGGCGAGATTCAGAAATCAAAAGATAGGATTCGTGTTCCAATTTTATTATTTATTACCGGAGTTTACGGCATTGGAAAACGTAATGCTTCCGGCGTTGATAAAAAGGCAGGAAACAAAAGACAAAAAGCAGGGGTTAAAAAACAGAGCTGAAATTTTATTAGAAGATGTGGGGCTTGGGAAAAGGATGCATCATAGGCCCGGCGAACTCTCAGGAGGAGAACAGCAGAGAGTTGCGATAGCAAGGGCATTGGTAAATAATCCAAAGGTGCTATTGTGCGACGAGCCCACAGGCAACCTGGATTCTGAAATGGGAGAGGAGATATTGAACATATTGTTCAGTCTGAATAAAAAGCATAAAACTGCGATCGTGATTGTCACTCACGATAAGGAGATTGCCCGAAAGGCGCATAAAATAATAGAAATGAAAGACGGGAGGATTTTATGGGATTAAAGGTTTATATCAACGGCGAATATTTTGAAAAGGATCAGGCAAAGGTTTCTGTTTTTGACCACGGGCTTTTGTACGGGGACGGCGTTTTTGAAGGCATCCGATCGTACAGCAGGCTCGTGTTTAAACTGAAAGAGCACATAGACAGGCTTTATGAATCAAGCCAGGGTATCATGCTTACGATTCCGCTTTCCAAAGAAGAAATGATAAAGGCAGTCGTGGCCACGCTTAAATTGAATGAATTGGACAATGCATACATCAGGCTTGTGGTTACAAGAGGTATGGGCGATCTTGGGCTGGACCCCAGAAAATGCAAGCACGCGTCTGTTATTGTCATTACAGATAATATCAAACTTTATCCGGAAAAGATGTACAAGGAAGGCTTGAGCATTATTACAGTGCCTACTCCCAGAAATATCCCAGAGGCATTAAACCCTCAGATTAAATCTCTGAACTATCTCAATAATATACTGGCCAAGATAGAGGCCTTGAATTCAGGATATGAAGAGGCGTTGATGTTTACTGCCCACGGATATGTGGCGGAATGCACGGGAGATAATATTTTTATTATAAAAGACAATAATCTTATCACGCCTCCGGCTTTTCTGGGCATACTTAAGGGCATCACAAGGGCGTGCGTCATGGATATTGCGAAAAAATCCGGCATGACGGTCAAAGAAGAGGTTATTACCAGGCATAATATATATACGGCAGACGAGTGTTTCTTGACAGGCACTGCAGCTGAGATTATCCCTGTTGTGGGCGTGGATAAAAGAATCATCGGAGACGGCAAGCCCGGAAAGATTACGTTAAGCCTGATGAAGGAATTCAGGAAAGTTACCAAGACAGACGGCGTGAAATATTGATTTAAGTAAAAAGTTAGAAGTAAAAAGGCAAAACCAGAACTCAAAAGTTAAAATTTAAAAAAACTGAGGTTTTGAATTTTTAATTGTAGTTTTGACTTTTTCGTTTTTACTTTTGAATTAGATAAGGGGGTTTTATGTTGTGTAATATATGCGCTAAAAATCAGGCAACTGTGCATTTGACAGAGATAATAGACGACCAGATAACAGAGCTGCATCTGTGCGAGGAATGCGCTCAGAAAAAAGGCGCACAGATGGAAAGCCATTTCGGATTGTCTGACCTTCTGGCAGGCCTGGCTGACCTGGGTACACAGTTTTCCAAGACCAAGACAGAGGCAGTAAAGCTTAAATGCTCCAAGTGCGGCCTTACCTATGAAGATTTTAAGAAGGTCGGAAGGCTTGGCTGCGGCGAATGCTATAATGCATTTAAAGAAGCACTGGTCCCTCTTTTAAAAAGAATACACGGTTCAACGCAGCATTACGGCAAATCTCCCAAGAAGATAGCCAAGGTCGTAAAGGCGAAGAATGATCTGGAGACCCTGAAAGAAAAGCTTCAGAAAGCCATACAGAAAGAGGATTTTGAAGAAGCTGCAAAGCTGCGCGATAAGATAAGGGAAACGGAGAAGAAGAATAATAAATAATAGGAGAGGCTATGACTTTAGATGATCTCTTAAATAATACAGGCGAGTGGATCAGGTGCACAGGCCCGGCCTGCGATATAGTGATGTCTTCGCGCGTGAGACTTGCGAGAAACCTTACTGATTATCCTTTTTCGCATTGGGCCAGCAAGAAAGAGCAGGAGACTGTGCTGGAAACCTCCAGGCAGAGCATCCTTTCTATTAAGAAATTGAAAGATTCATTGTTCCTTGAAATAGGAAAATTGGACGCAATAGACAAGCAATTTCTGGTGGAGAGGCATCTTATGAGCAAAGAACACATGGTGGATTCGGAAAATAAAGGGTTATGCGTCGGCCAGGATGAGGTTATCAGCATAATGATAAACGAAGAAGACCATCTGCGCATGCAGGTCATGAAATCAGGCTTTAATTTAAAAGAGGCATGGCAGATATTGAATGATTTAGACAATGAACTCGGCAATTCTCTGGACTTTGCGTATTCTGTGGATTTTGGTTATCTGACAGCCTGCCCGACAAACACAGGCACAGGCATGAGGGCTTCTGTAATGCTGCATCTGCCGTCGCTTGTAATGACAAAACAGATCGGAAAGGTGCTGCAGGCAATTACAAAACTTAGCCTGACCGCGCGCGGCCTGTACGGAGAAGGCACAGATGCAAGCGGTAATTTTTTTCAGATATCCAATCAGGTGTCCCTGGGCCACAAAGAAGAGGATATAATTGACAATATAGACAGGATTATAAAACAGATAGTGGATCACGAGCAGAGCGCCAGAGAAACGCTGCTTGCGCAGAATAGAGAAGCCCTTGAAGACAGGATTTGGCGGGCATACGGCACGCTGAAAAGCGCGCATATAATAACCAGCACAGAGACCATAGACCTTCTTTCGTTGGCCAGGCTCGGCGTTGATTTAGGAGTCATCAAGCAGGCGGACAGGGCCCTTATAAACGAACTTTTTGTGATAACCCAGCCGGCTCATTTGCAGAAATTGGAAAAGAAAAAACTCAGCCCGAATCAGAGGGATGTCAAGAGGGCGGAGATTATCAGGGAGAAATTGGGAAAATAGTAGATAAAGTAAAAAGTCAAAAGTAAAAAGGTAAAACCAAAACTCAAAAGTTAAAATTAAGAAATGGTAAACAAGTAAAGAAAATTAAAGTTTTGAATTTTTAGTTGTGGTTTTGACTTTTGCGTTTTTACTTTTGAGTTATCGCATAATTTAGGAGGTTTAAAATGTTCAACAGGTTTACGGAACGCGCCAGGAAAGTAATATTGCTTGCAAAAGAAGAGGCAAAGAGGTTTAACCACGATTATATAGGCACAGAGCATATTCTATTGGGCCTTATAAGAGAAGGCGAGGGCGTGGCTGCGGTAGTTCTCCAGAAAATGGGGCTGAACCTGCAGCAGATACGCATGGAAATAGAAAAGATTGTAAAGCCCGGGCCGCCCATGGTTGTTTCCGGCGATATACCGTTTACACCCACGGCTAAAAAAGTCATAGAGCTTTCCAGCGAAGAGGCAAGGTCTCTGGGCCATAATTATATAGGCACAGAGCATATTCTATTGGGCCTTATAAGAGAAGGCGAAGGCGTTGCATCACAAGTATTAGTAAATCTCGGGCTAGACCTGAACAAAGTCAGGGAAGAAATAGCAGAACTTTTAGGTTCCAATATACAGCCTGGTTTCAGTACGCCTCAGCAAGGCCAGGGCCCTGGCCCGGGACAAGGCGCAGGCGGACACGCTTCAGGACAGCAGAGATCCGTTTCCAAAACCCCTGCCTTGGACGCATTCGGCAGGAATCTTACGCAGTTAGCGCGCGACAATAAATTAGACCCTGTCATAGGAAGAGAGAACGAGATAGAAAGGGTTATCCAGATACTTTCAAGGCGCACAAAAAATAATCCTGTTCTTTTAGGCGAGGCAGGAGTAGGCAAAACAGCGATAGTGGAAGGCCTTGCGCAGAAGATAGTAAAAGGAGACATACCCGAGATATTAAAAGATAAAAAAGTGATAATCCTCGATTTGGCGCTCATGGTTGCAGGCACGAAATACAGGGGCCAGTTTGAAGAGAGAATAAAAGCTGTGATGGATGAAATAAAAAGGTCTGAAAATGTAATGATTTTTATTGATGAATTGCATACGCTGGTAGGGGCAGGAGGCGCAGAAGGCGCTATAGACGCCTCTAATATATTAAAACCAGCTCTTTCAAGAGGCGAGATACAGTGCATAGGCGCCACAACCCTTGATGAATACAGAAAGCACATAGAAAAAGACGCTGCGCTTGAAAGGCGTTTTCAGACAATCATGGTCGATCCGCCCAGCGTGGATGAAACAATTGAAATATTAAAAGGCCTCAGGGACAGGTACGAGGCTCATCACAGGGTTGAGATTACGGATTCCGCTGTGGAGGCTGCGGCAAAGTTTTCAGACAGGTATATAGCCGGAAGATTTTTGCCTGACAAGGCAATAGATCTCATAGACGAGGCAGGCGCAAAGGCCAGGCTTTCCATCATGACTGCCCCGAAAGAAATAAAAGACATGGAGAGCGATATAGAGAATATCCATAAAGAAAAAGATTCCGCGATAAAAAACCAGGATTTTGAAAAGGCTGCCAATCTCAGGGACGAAGAGAAGAAAGCCCGCATGAAACTGGATAAGACGCGCGAAGAATGGAAAAAAGCCAGGATGGAGGCGAGGCCTAGGGTTGACGAGGAGATGATTGCCAATATAGTTTCAAAATGGACAGGCATACCTATCTTCAGGCTTGAAGAAAAAGAGTCTGAAAGGCTTATGAAGATGGAAGAGGAACTGCACAATCGAATCATAGGCCAAGATGAGGCCATAAGCGCTATTGCCCACGCAGTCAGGCGTTCGCGCGCAGGCATAAAGAATCCGAAAAGGCCTATAGGCTCTTTTATATTCCTCGGGCCTACAGGCGTAGGTAAAACACATCTGGGAAGAGTGCTTGCTGAATTTATGTTCGGCGACGAAAACGCTCTTATACAGCTGGATATGTCTGAATACATGGAAAAATTTAACGTGTCAAGGCTTGTAGGCGCTCCTCCCGGGTACGTGGGCTATGAAGAAGGCGGACAGCTTACGGAAAAAGTAAGACGCAGGCCTTATTCAGTGGTGCTTTTGGATGAGATAGAAAAGGCGCATCCCGATGTATTTAATATACTTCTCCAGGTCCTGGAAGACGGCCGTCTGACAGACAGCTTCGGCAGAAAAGTGGACTTTAGAAATACCGTACTCATAATGACTTCAAATGTAGGAGCGGATATTTTCAGAAAACAGGGTTCGCTTGGTTTTAAATCAGAAGCCAAAGAAGTCACTTACAAGGATACGAAAGAAAGGCTTCTTGAACAGGTCAAAAAAACCTTCAAGCCGGAATTTTTAAACAGGATTGACGACACTATAGTATTTCATCCGCTTACTAAGGACGACCTTTACAAAATTATAGAAATAGAAATGGAAGAGGTGAAGGACAGGTTAAAAGATCAGTCCGTGGATATAAGCCTTGACCAGTCAGCCAAAGAACTTCTGATAGAGAATGGTTTTGACCCTGTTTTCGGGGCAAGGCTTTTGAAACGCACCATACAGAGGTTGCTGGAAGACCCATTAGCTGAAGAGATTATTTCAAAACGCCTTGTAAAAGACAAGCCCGTGAAGGCGTTTGCGGAAAACGGGAAGTTAATATTTAAATAAAAATTAAAGTTATCAGAGGTTATCTGACGTTATCCAAGGTTATCTGAGGTTGCAAAAGTAACTTCAGATAACTTCTGATAACCTCAGGCAACATCAGATAACCTTATGCGATAGTAAATGCGGTATTATATTATTAAAAAACTGAAAGTCATAATAGTAACCGCGATATTAGTTTTTGTTGCTGCGCTAGCCGCGTCGGCTCTGGATTTAGGAATCGACAAAGCAGTTTCTCTGAATTTTTATTTTTTTGACAATAAAAGGCTGGTTTCGGAATTAAAGATAGACAAACTGAATATTAAAGGTGCTGCGCTTTCCGGAAATATTATTTTAAAAGCCAGAGTTCTGAAAGATAACGGCCTGGCAGGGAAAATTTATTCCGGCAACATGACCATAAATTCAAGCGCTTTGCCGGAGCTGAAGATTTTTTTTAAGCTTACAAAGGACAAGCTGAGGATTTATTCCCTGAACTTCGGGGAATCTTACCGCTTGAGAGGTACCATAGGCTTGAAAGAGCCCTTTGAAACAAACGCATGTTTTGAAATACTCAGGGCGAATCTCAGGGATATCGCCGTGATACTAAAGGCCAAAAGGCCTGATGTGGTGACCGGAATAATGAACGGGCTTTTTAATATAAATGGCCCGCTTGCCAATCTCCAGTCAAGCGGTTTTATAGGCGGAAGATCCGGAAAGATAGGGCCTATCTGGTATGATTCCGCTGATATAAGAATCCACGGGACGGGCCCTATAATAAACATAGTGGATTCCAGGATCAGGCAGGCCCAGGCTACTTTTACGATGGAGGGTTATATAGACCTAAGGAGCGTGGCAGATTCCAATCTGCTGGATTACCTGAAATTGAAATCTGATATGAAGACTATAGTTTGGGACGGGTGGGATATCAGTAAAGACGGGTCTGACAGCATTAAGATGGTAAAGGAGATAGGCGAGAAGGTGTCAGTGGGGTTTAGGACATTCGCCAGGGAAGAATTATTGCCTTATCAGAAAAGAGACAATACGGACGAGATGAGCCTGGAATACAAGCTGGATAACGGCCAATTGTTTCAGATGAAATTAAAAGAGAACGAAGAATTTTTCGGCGTAGAGCATAAAAGAAGATTTTAATAATCGCGGAACTGTGCGGAAGCTGTTCCTCGCTTCGCTCGGAACAGACGCGGAAAGACGCGGAAGTTAACGTTTAACTTCAGCGTAGTTCTGCGTAATATTCCGCGTAGTTCAGCGATTAACACGATACTTTAAGGATTAATATGAAAGAGTGGATAAATAATCTCGGAATAAAAGCCCTGAATTTCTTCGTTTACATAGGCGGCACATTTAATCTGATGGTCGGCACTATATTCCAGGTATTTGTCCCGCCTTTCAGAAAAAAAGAATGGGTTATCCAGATGCATAAGATAGGCGTCATGAGTTTTCCCATAGTTTTCATGGTGGCGTTTTTTACAGGCATGGTGCTGGCGCTTCAAAGCGCGTATCAGTTGACAAAGATGAACGCGCAGATGTATATATCAAGCCTTGTCGCGCTTTCCATGCTGAGGGAACTCGGGCCTGTTTTAACAGCGCTTGTTATTGCCGGAAGAGTAGGAGCCAGCATCACCGCAGAACTCGGGACTATGAAAGTGAGCGAGCAGATAGACGCACTGAGGACCCTTGCAGCAAACCCTGTGAAATATCTGGTTGTGCCGAGATTTCTCGCGTTATGCATCATGCTTCCCTTATTGACTGTTTACGCTGATTTTATAGGCATTATAGGCGGTTACATGATAGGCGTTTATAAACTTCTTATAGGCTCTACGATATACTGGAAAATGACATTTGATACACTAGCGTTCAAGGATTTATTCACAGGGCTTTTTAAGTCATTTATATTTGCGGTCATTATATGCATAGTTTCATGCTATGAAGGCTTTATTACAGAGGGCGGGGCCGAGGGTGTGGGAAAGGCAACAACCCGATCTGTTGTTATATCGTTTATTTTGATAATCGCGGCTGATTGTCTTTTTACCGCGTTATTTTATTTTATATTTCCATGAGAATATTAGGAATAGATCCGGGGCTTGGGATCACGGGTTATGGGCTTATAGATTCATGCGGGAACAATGTCAGGCTGATGGAGGCAGGCATTATCAGGTCTAACGCAAAAGATAAGATGGAAAAACGGCTGGCAAGTATTTATAAAAAAGTTATTAGTTTAATAAAGGATACTGACCCGGAGGCAGTGATTCTGGAAGAGCTTTACTCGCATTACAAACATCCGAAAACTTCCATACTGATGGGCCATGCCAGGGGCGCGATATGCCTTGCTGTAGAACATCAGAATGTTTCACTGGTGAATTACCCTACTACGAAAATAAAAAAAGCTATTACCGGACACGGCAGGGCTTCAAAAGAGCAGATGCAGAGGACTGTTACGAGTTTACTTGGGCTGAAAAAACCGCCTGAGCCGGTTGACGTCACAGACGCTCTGGCCCTGGCTATCACGCATGCCAATATATGGAGGCATAGAAATGATTTGCAGGATTTCAGGTAAATTAGTAGAGAAAAAAGAGGATTCAATAGTGCTGGATGTGAACGGGATATGCTATGAAGTGCTTATCCCGGGAGCTGTGATGCAGTGCCTGGAAGACAGCGCGCAACCGGGCAGCTCTATTTCCCTTATCACGTTTCATTATTTTCAGCTGGAGCCATCCAAAGGATTTCAGTGCCTGATAGGTTTTTTGAATGAGATAGAAAAAGAATTTTTTGAAAAATTTATAACAGTGTCAGGCATAGGGCCGAAGGCTGCTGTGAGAGCTTTGAAGATGCCCATATCCATGATTGCCAAGGCAATAGATATGGCTGATGTGCCTTTTCTGAAATCCCTGCCAGGGATAGGGGAGCAGAGAGCAAGGGAGATCGTGGCTAAGCTTCAGGGCAAGGTGGGGAAATTTGGGCTTATACAGGATGATAGAACCGGCGCCAAGGCTTTTACGGGAAAACACGACATACAGGAAGAGGCAATGGGCGTTTTATTGCAGCTTCAGTATAAAAAATTCGAAGCCAGGAACATGCTGGACGAGGCATTAAAGCGCAATCCGGATATAGAAACAGCGGAAGATCTTTTAAACGAGGTGTATAAACAGAGGAGTAAGAAATAAAGAGGGCGCACAACACTATGTCTAAGAATGAAATGAATGATGACCGCGAGCAGTTGATTACTGGCCAGGAAGCAGAGGAAGAGGTTGTATTTAATATATCGCTCAGGCCTGACAGCTTAAAGCATTTCGTAGGCCAGAAACATGTGATTGATAATGTAAATATCGCAATGAAGGCAGCCAAAAAAAGAAAGGAAGGCCTTGAGCACATTTTGCTTTCAGGGCCTCCGGGTTTAGGCAAAACTACGCTTGCCCATATAATAAGCCGCGAGATGGGCTCCAAGATTACAGCCACCTCAGGCCCTGCAATAGAAAGAGCCGGAGACCTGATAGGTATTCTTACCAATCTCGGAGAGGGCGATGTACTTTTTATAGACGAGATACACAGGCTTTCGAAGGTTGTGGAGGAATTTATATATCCTGCGATGGAGAACTATCAGATAGATTTTCTTATAGATAAAGGGCCTTACGCAAAGACCATAAAGTTCAACCTGAAAAGATTCACGCTTATCGGAGCCACGACCCGCGCAGGATTATTAAGCGCTCCTTTACGCAGCAGGTTCGGGATGTTTTATCATTTTGAGTTTTATGAGACAGAGGACCTCGTGAAGATAATAGAGCGGTCTAGTGAGCTTTTAAGCATACCTCTTGATAAAGATGCTGCTATTGAGATTGCCGGCCGTTCACGCGGCACTCCCCGCGTGGCTAATAGGCTTCTTAGAAGGGTCAGGGATTACAGCGAAGTGAAAGGCAATAAAAAAATAGATAAAGAAAGTGCCATAGCAGGCCTTGCGTCGCACGGGATAGACTCCGCGGGCCTGGACGATATAGACAGGAAAGTCATGAAGGCGATAATTGATTTTTATGACGGCGGGCCTGTGGGCATAGAATCGCTTGCAGCAACGCTTAATGAAGAGAGCGACACCATAGTGGATGTGGTGGAGCCATTTTTATTAAAGATAGGATTTTTGAAAAGGACGCCCAGGGGTAGGGAAGTCACAAAACTGGCGTATGATCATCTGAAGATAGCGTATAAGAAAGAATCGCAAAAAGAATTATTCTAATATGATGGGTAATATGATGGGAGTCGGGCTTCCATCACTAATGATGGAAGCCCGACTCCCATCATTCAAAGCTATGATAGAAATTATAAATCTTTCAAAGTCATTTACCAGGTTAAAGGTCCTGGATGACCTGAATCTGATTATAAATTCAGGCGAGGTGATTGTTGTAATAGGCCGCTCGGGCTGCGGGAAGAGCGTGCTTTTGAAACACATAATAGGGCTTATAAGGCCTGACATCGGCCAGGTCATTATAGACGGTAATGATATGACAAGGCTTGAAGAACATGAGATAGATAAGATCAGGCTGAGCTTTGGTATGCTTTTTCAGGGAGCTGCCTTATTTGATTCAATGACAGTGGGCGAAAATGTGGGTTTTACTTTAAGAGAGCACACCAACACGTCTGAAGAAGATATCCGGAAAAAGGTGGCCGGTTCTTTGGAGCTTGTGGGGTTGAAAGGCATAGAAAAGCTTATGCCAGCTGAGCTGAGCGGCGGGATGAAAAAAAGAGTAGGGCTTGCGCGCGCGATCTGCAATAACCCGAAAATCATACTGTACGATGAGCCGACCACTGGGCTGGATCCAATAATGGCTGATGCCATAAACGACCTCATCATAGATTTGAATAATAAATTGAACGTGACGTCCATAGTGGTTACCCATGACATGGTCAGCGCTTTCAAAATAGCTGACAGGATTGCGATGCTATACAAAGGGAAGATTATAACTATCGGGACGCCGGATGAGATTAAGAATACAAAAGACCCTATAGTGAAACAATTTATAACAGGAGCTGCAAAAGGCCCCATAACTGATCTGGAATAATATAAAGCGGAGGTACCAATGTTTACAAAAATGAATTTTGAGTTAAAGGTAGGCATATTTATTTTCATAGGCATAGTGATACTTTCCGTAATAATATTTTCTATAGGAAATTTTTACAGCGTCAAGCAAGGGTATAACATAAATGTGGTCTTCAGTTTTGCGAACGGTATCGGCGTAGGCGCGCCCGTGCGTTATTCAGGAGTCCAGGTAGGAGAGGTGCAGGATATAAAGGTTTATTTTGATGAAAAGGAAAATAAGCCTCTTGTTAAATTAAATATCTGGGTGTCACAGAATACCTGGATCAACGAAAACGCAAAGGCGTCTATAAATACGCTGGGGCTACTGGGGGAAAAATACCTGGAGATATTTCCAGGCACCAGGGATACAAGGCTTTTGCAAAAAGGCGATACATTGAAAGGCCATGATCCTGTGTCCACAGAAGAGCTTACCAGGTCCACAAAAGAGCTTATAGAAAAAATAAGCACTCTCACAGATTCGGCGAATAAGATTGCCGGAGATGAGGCCCTAAGGACATCTTTGAAGAATACCTTTAGCAACATGGAGGCGTTGAGCGGCGATCTGAGGGATTTTTTATCTTACGCAAAACAGGGCAAGGGCACGATCGGAAGGCTTATGTCAGACGATACATTGTACAAGCACATCGATGATATGATTTTGGATATAAAAGAGCATCCTTGGAAACTGTTATTCAAGCCGCCTGAACCGAGGGAACAGAAAAAAAAGAAATAAAGTTAGCTTAAAACTTGTAGCTGTCATAGAAGGGAGACTGTATGACATTAATTTTTATACGTATATTCTTTGTGATACTCAGCGTTATAATAGGTTTTCAGATAGGCTCGTTTGTGCAGGCAGGCACAGCTGATTTCAGCGTGCTGGGCGCATCGATAGGTTTTTTAATAGCCATACTCATAATTATTCTAGAGTTTACCACGAGGAAGGTGTCTGTCCGGGGCCTTTCGTCAGCTGTTTTCGGCCTGTTATTCGGCCTCATAATGGCGAAGCTGGTATCTGATACCATTGCGCTTATATCTTTGGATAAAAATCTTGTGTATTCCTTGCGAGTTGTGCTGACACTTGTATTCTGCTATCTGGGCATGATCATGGCCATAAGAGGCAGGGACGAGTTTAATATAATAGTACCTTATGTAAAATTTTCAAGGCAGGACCAGAAAGACGAGATGATACTGCTGGATACAAGCGTTATTATAGACGGCAGAATTGCGGATATATGCAAGACAGGTTTTCTGGATGGGAAATTCATAGTCCCGCGTTTTGTATTAAAGGAATTGCAGCAGATAGCTGATTCTGCGGATTCCCTCAAGCGCGAACGCGGGAGAAGAGGCCTCGATATACTCGGAAAGCTCCAGAAAAATCCCAATATAGATGTTAAGATACATAACGATGATTTCTCGGATATCAAAGAAGTGGATCTGAAGCTAGTAAAGCTGGCCAAAGTCCTGAGCGCAAAGATATTCACAAACGATTATAACCTGAATAAGGTTTCAGAGATACAGGGCATAAGGGTGTTGAATGTTAATGAGCTTGCGAATTCCTTGAGGCCGGTAGTTTTACCCGGAGAAATGATTGAGACAAGGCTTATCAAAGAAGGCAAGGAATACAATCAGGGAGTAGGGTATCTGGAAGACGGCACAATGATAGTAGTGGATAACGGCAGGAGATTAATAGGCCAGAACGTAAATGTGGTAGTGGGCAGCGTGCTTCAGACAGCAGCCGGCAGGATGATTTTTGGAAAACTTTTGGAAAACACAAGGAAGTAAAAAGTTAAAAGTAAAAAGGCAAAACTGAAACTCAAAAGTTAAAATTTAAAAAAACGGAAAACAAAAATAGTAAAGTTTTGAATTTTTAATTGTGGTTTTGACTTTTTCGTTTTTACTTTTAAGCTAACATATTTTTTAAATATATGAATGTAGCAGCTATTGTCCCTGCAGCAGGCGCAGGCATCAGATTAAAATCAAAGATACAAAAACCTTACATAAATCTTGGCGCCAAGCCTATACTTGCCCGCACCCTGATAGCGCTTTCCAAAAATAAAAATATAAAAGAAATACTGGTTAGCGTAGGAAGAGATAAGATAAAGAAGGCCGGAAGAGACATAATTAAAAAGTATAATATAAAAAAGGCAAGGCTCGTAATAGGAGGAAAAGAAAGAAGCGATTCTGTTTATAATGCATTAAAGGCTGTCTCAAAAGACATTGATTACGTCTTGATTCACGACGGCATAAGGCCTTTTATCGCGGATAAGCTGATCGAAGTTTTATTGAAGGAAGCGTCCCGGACCGGAGCAGCAATTGCAGCTGTGCCTGTGAAACCTACTTTGAAATTTGTCGGAGAAAACGGCTTTATTAAAAACACTCCTCCTAGAAAATATTTCTGGGAGGCCCAGACCCCGCAGGTTTTTAAGAGAGCTCTGATAGAGAAGGCTTATAAGATTGCCAGGCAGAAAAATATTAAATCTACAGATGATTCCATGCTTGTGGAAAAAACAGGCGTGAAGACAAAGATTGTCATGGGCTCGTATAGCAATATAAAAATCACGACTAGAGAAGATTTGGAATTGGCAAAAATAATTATTAAGAAGAATATGTAGAGGGAGTTATGGGAGTCCGACTCCCATAGGGAGTCGGACTCCCATGCTCTCCAAAGGAGTGTTTTATGCGAGTAGGCATCGGTTATGATATCCACAGGTTCGTGGAAGGCAGGCCGCTTATGCTGGGAGGCGTTGAGATTCCGTATATAAAAGGCCTGCAAGGTCATTCTGACGGAGATGCGCTTCTTCACGCCATATGCGATGCGATTTTAGGAGCTGCAGGCCTGGACGACATAGGCCATCAATTCCCTGTGAACGACACTAGGTACCTGAATATATCCAGCATAGAGCTTGTAAAAGAGGTTTCAGAAAAGATAAAGAAAAAAGGCTTCAGGGTAGAATATGTGGATTCAGTGATTATACTGGAAGAGCCTAAGATAGCGCCTTTTAAAGATAATATGAGAAAGGAGATAGCTTCAGCGCTTGGCATAACTATTGACAGCGTGAGCGTGAAAGCCACTACCCAGGAAGGTATAGGCGCAATAGGAAGAGGCGAGGCGCTTTCGGCGTACGCTATTGCTTGTTTAGCATAAATCTTAATCGCGGAATAACACGGAAGCTGTTCCTCGCTTCGCTCGGAACAGACGCGGAAATACGCAGAAGTTAGAGTTTAGCTTCAGCGTAGTTCCGCGTGGAGTTTACCCCGAGCTTATCGAGGAGTTCCGCGTAGTTCAGCGATTAACAAGGATATTTTAAAATGGGTATGAAAATATATAATACGCTTACAAGAAAAAAAAGAAGAATTCCAGCCTATCAGAGAAGGCAGGGTCAGCATGTATGTCTGCGGGCCGACTGTTTACGATATCCCGCATATAGGGCACGCGAGAAGCGCTTACGCATTCGATGTTGTCCGCCGTTATTTTATATACAGAGGCTATAAGGTTAAATTTGTCAGGAATGTGACAGACGTAGACGATAAAATAATCAATAAGGCAAAAGAAGAATTCAAGGGAGAGGATTTAAACAGCGCCGTAAAAAAGGTTTCTGACAAATATCTCAAAGTCTACCACGAATACATGGAAAGGCTCGGGATCATGCATCCTGATAAAGAGCCGAAGGCCACAGAGTATATAGAAAAGATGATAGATTTCATAAAAATACTGATCGAGCACGAAGTAGCTTACGCATCAGGCGGCGATGTGTATTTTGATGTGCGGAAGGCTGATGGTTACGGGAAATTATCCAATCAGAGTTTTGAGATGCTGGAATCAGGCGCTAGGATAGCTCCCGGGGAGAATAAAAAAGACCCGCTGGATTTTACTTTATGGAAATCCGCAAAAGAAGGCGAGTCTTCATGGAAAAGTCCATGGGGAAACGGCAGGCCGGGATGGCATATAGAATGCTCGGTGATGAGTTCTGATATTCTGGGAGGCGAGTTTGACATACACGGAGGCGGCATAGACCTGGTTTTCCCGCATCACGAGAATGAAGTTGCGCAGTCAGAAGGCGCAGGCAATAAATTCGCGCGTTACTGGATGCACAACGGCCTTTTAACCATCAATAAAGAAAAGATGGCCAAATCGCTGGGGAATTTTATCACCATAGAAGATATATTGGCCAAATACCCAGCTGACGTATTGAAAATATTATTTTTGCAGACGCATTATTCCCATCCTGTGGATTTTTCATGGGAAAAAATGGAAGAGGCGAAAAAAGCCTACGACCGTATTGATATATTAATAGGTAAACTTAAAAATATAAAAGTAGAAAATAGTTCCGACAAAGATGTTGATAAATACTGCTCAAGATTTGAAGAAGCTATGGATGATGATTTTAATACAGCTCAAGCGCTGGGTATTATTTTTGAACTAATATTGTTTATTAATAAAAATATAGAAAACAGAGAAAAATTAGGTTATGCAAAAAAGACATTGATTGGTTTGGCAGTGGTTTTGGGATTATCAGAGGAATTGCTGATGCACCGAGGAACTGCGGATTTGATTGCAAGGGTTAATGTATATAAAGTTAAAATAAGCAAAGAAGAAATAGAGAATTTTATTAAGAAGAGAGATATAGCAAGAAAAAATAAGGATTTCAAAGAAGCCGATAGGATTAGAAAAGAGTTAGAAGAAGTAGGCGTTATATTGGAAGACGCAAAGGACGGAACCGTCTGGAGAAGGAAATAGATTTTGTGCTTGGGTCTGAGGCACATTAGAAAAATTTTGCCAAATGTCCGCAAGGAATTACGGCGAAGTTTTTATACCGTCAAGACTTCCTTCGGTATAAAAAATGAGCCGTAAACCGCAGCGGACGGCAAAATTATTTCAGTGCCGAATGGCCCAAGCGCAAAATTAAATAATTATGTCAAAACACGGAATATTTATAACATTTGAAGGTCCTGAAGGAAGCGGCAAGACCACGCATTCCAGATTACTATGCGGATTTTTGCTAAAGAAGGGCTATAAAGTTTTGCATACGCGCGAGCCTGGCGGTACACTCGTCAGCGAGAAAATACGCAAGATTCTCCTGGACCCTAAAAATAAAGGCATGAATGTGGCTTGCGAGATGCTTTTATATATGGCAGCCAGAGCCCAGATAGTAGAGCAGAAAATTTTACCTGCGCTGGCGCAGGGTAAGATAGTGGTATGCGACAGATTTACCGACGCTACCCTTGCTTATCAGGGGTATGCCGGAGGCATGGATTTGAAAGTCATAGAAAATATAGCAGGCATTGTTACAAAAGGCCTCAGGCCTGACATTACATTTTTGTTGGATATAGATGCCAGGGCCGGGCTTTTAAGGGCCGGCAGGTCCAAAGACAGGATGGAGAGAAAGTCTATCCTTTATCATAATAAAGTGAGAAACGGATACCTCTCTATCGCAAAAAAAGAACCTAAAAGAGTCAAGGTGTTATCTTCTAGGGGCGAAATAACCCTGACCCAGGAAGAAATCAGAAAGGCTGTTCTGAAAATATGCCGCTAAGAGATATCATAGGACAGGATAACGCTGTAAAGGCGCTTAACGCTATGCTCGGCAAGGAAGATATAAACGGCGCTTATCTTTTTTTAGGCCCTAAAGGCGTGGGAAAGTTCTCTGCCGGCATAGAATTTGCCAAGGCAATTAATTGCGCTAAATTAGGGCCGGATGCATGCGGAGAATGCGTTTCGTGCAAGAAAATGGAGCCTACCCGGGCTAAGGCCCGGGGTTCCTGTGGGCGGAATACTGAGCCCGCCGTTGTTTCTGTGGCGGGCGAATGTATAGACTCTTTAAATCACCCGGATTTATTTATTATCCGGAAAGAAGAAGGAGCTAGTTTTATCAAGATAGACAGGATAAGGGATGTTATTTATCAGGCGAGCCTGAAGCCTTATGAGGCCAGGAAAAAGATTTTTATAATAGCTGAAGCAGAGGATATGAACGAAGAATCCCAGAACGCGCTTTTGAAAATCCTGGAAGAGCCCAGGGAAAACCAGATATTCATATTGACCACCTCGGCCGTTTCCGGGATATTGCCTACGGTATTTTCCAGATGCAAGGTTGTGAAGTTCAATCTTTTAAGCCAGGCTAGGATTCAGGAAATTCTTATCAATAGGCAGGGTTTTAATGAAGAAGAAGCGGTTTTATTTTCGCGCATGGCCTTGGGCAGCCCCGGCAGGGCAATAGCCTTCAAAGAAAACGACGAGATCAGGGAACGCGACAGGATGCTGAACGACTTTTTCTTAAGAAAGAGGGCTATATTGAGGGAAGAGGCATGCGACGATAAAAAATATAACGACCTGGACGCGTCGCTTGGCATGCTTTTATCCTGGTACAGGGATTTATTGGTTTCAAAATTCACCCAAGACAGGAATATTTTCCTGAACGCAGACAGGATAGAGGAGATATTCTCTTATTCTGCCAGGTTTTCCGCAGATAAGCTCGAAAGGGACATATCCAGCGTAATGAAAACTATGAATTATATAAGAAGAAACATAAATCCAAAGATGGCGCTTTTCAACATGGCGATTGAGCTAGAAAGGCAATAACTATGCATGGAATTATAGAGGTAAAGATAAGGGAATCCGGAAATATAGTTTTTTATGATGCGAATGGTTTACAGACAAAGGTGGGAGATTATGTGATAATAGACGCTGAAAGAGGCCAGGATTATGCCCAGGTTATAGGGATCCCGGAAAAGATTTCAGAGGAAGAGCTTAAGAAGCCTTTGAAGAAAATAATACGCGTCGCTACCCAGGAGGATGTGAATCAGATAAATGAAAACAAGAAGCGCATTAAAGATGCGTTCCAGATATGCATAAAAAAGATACAGGAGCGCAAACTGGAGATGAAACTCATTGATGCCGAGTATTCATTTGACGGCACAAAGCTCATTTTTTATTTTACTTCCGAAGACAGGGTGGATTTCAGGGAACTCGTAAAGGACCTGGCGCATATTTTTAAAGTCAGGATAGAATTAAAACAGATAGGCGTCAGGGACGAGGCAAGGATGCTGGGCGGGTTCGGGCATTGCGGCCGGCCTCTATGCTGCGCCAGTTTTTTAAAAGGCTTTGACGCGGTTACCATAAGGATGGCCAAAGAGCAGAATCTGTCTCTGAACCCGACCAAGATTTCAGGCGTATGCGGAAGGCTTATGTGCTGTCTTTCTTACGAATATGAAAATTATAAAAAATACCTGAAAGGACTTCCGAAAGAAGGGGAAAAAATAACTGTGCCGGAAGGCAAAGGCAAGGTCATAAGCGTGAATGCGTTGAAGCGGAAGGTGCTCGTTGAATTTGAAGAGGGCAAACAGATAGAGTTAGACTACAATAAGTAAAAAGTCAAAACCAAAAAGGCAAAACCAGGACTTAAAAGTTAAAATTTAAAAAAACTACATTTTGAATTTTTAATTGTAGTTTTGACTTTTTCGTTTTTACTTTTGAATTATCTATTATGAGCAAATTTTATATAACTACCCCAATATATTACGTAAACAGCTCGCCTCACATAGGGCATTCTTATACAAATATCGCCTGCGATACGCTTGCGCGATATAAAAGGTTTATGGGCTGCGAGGTTTTATTCGCTACAGGCACTGACGAGCACGGCCAGAAGATAAAAGACGCAGCCCAGGCAAAAGGCATAGAGCCCAAGGAGTTTGTTGACGCCATAGTCCCGGTTTTTCTGGGATTATGGAAAAAGCTGGAAATAGATTATACTGATTTTATCCGCACAACAGAGCCTCGGCATGAAAAGGTGGTAAAAGATATATTAGAAATGTTCCATAAAAACGGGAATCTGTACGAGGACGAATACAGCGGGTGGTATTGCACTCCGTGCGAGAGTTTCTGGATAGAGACGCAGCTCGTGGATGGAAACTGCCCGGACTGCCGGAGAAAAGTTGAGCGCATAAAAGAGAAGAATTTTTTCTTTAAACTTTCAAAATATCAGGATTGGCTTATAGATTACATAAAATCGCACGATGATTTTATATTGCCTGCTATGCGGCGCAACGAGATGCTGGGGTTTCTAAAAAATCCTTTGAATGATCTATGCGTATCCAGGCCGAAATCAAGGCTTACGTGGGGCATAGAAATACCTTTCAGCAAAGACCATGTTACTTACGTGTGGTTTGACGCCTTGATAAATTATATAAGCGTGTGCGGATACGAAAGCGATGTGGAAAAGTTCAATAAATTTTGGCCTGCTGATGTGCATATGATCGGCAAAGATATCCTGAGGATGCATGCGGTCAACTGGCCTATAATGCTCCACGCCGCAGGACTGGAGCTGCCAAAGACAATTTTTGCGCATGGCTGGTGGAATATAGGCGGGGATAAGATGTCCAAGTCGAAAGGCAATGTTGTAAATCCCATTGAGATGGTCGATAAATTCGGAGTGGATGCGTACAGATTTTTTCTTCTAAAAGAGGTGCAGTTCGGTTCAGACGGGTCATTTTCAGAAGAGGCCTTGATTGCCAGGATTAACAGCGATCTCGCGAATGACCTGGGGAATCTTTTACACAGGACATTGTCAATGGTTGAGAAATATTTTTCCGGGATTGTGCCTGAAAGAAGAGATTTGAAATATTCGGATGAAATCACAAGATCTCTTATTGATAAAGCCGGGATTCTGGATTCTGAAATAAAAAAAGGCATGGATAATATAGATTTTAGTTATTCTCTTAATAACATATGGAGCCTGATAAATATTGCGAATAAATTCATAGAGCAGAAGGCGCCGTGGAAATTGTCAAAGGAAAACAAGCAGGATGAGTTGAAAGATATGATGTATGATCTCTGCGAGGTCCTGAGGATGGTGTCAGCGGCATTGATGCCGTTCATGCCGGCTGCATCGGTTAAGATGGCAGAGCAGCTCGGCCTTGAGGATATAGAAAAAAGAAGTTTCAATGATTTGAAATGGGGCTTGTTTAAGCCGGGCACAAAAATCAGCAAGGCCGCGCCGTTGTTTCCGAGAATTGAAGTATAACACGGATTTGGGAGCCCGACTCCCTACGGGAGTCGGGCTCCCATGACCTCCC
>JAHJGB010000061.1 GCA_018824725.1 Candidatus Omnitrophota bacterium | reverse complement strand
AGCCTTAACTTATTCATTTTTATTATATCTTCCTCATCGTCAACCAAGAGTATTTTCTTTTTCACCATGACGCACCTCCTTATAAAATCATTATACCATAATCTCAATAAAAGCTATAGGCCGGGTTTAAAGCCTATCTGCGGCTTCGGCTTTACCGGCTGATGTGCCGCCTGCGTATAGTCTCAAATATCGTATGAATTTCAACATCATGTAAATAGGAGGACTATGATATCACTGCTTTCTCTGATATAGAGACATTCGCCAACCATAATAAAATGCTTCATTGCTTGATTTAGTAATTGTAAAAAGCGGGCTAGATGCTGCCGCTTCCGCTTCCGCAGATAATTTTGACTCTATATCGCTAACATCTATATTCAAAAAAACTGCCACCAATAAAAGCCATTGGATCATAATACTCCATCAGCCCCTTGTCTACAATTGCGTAATTACTCAACATCATAAACCCTCCCGGCCTTATCCACTCTCCTATCTCAGATATATATTCTCCATATTCTCTAGGGAGTATTTCCGCCCCCTTCTGAAAATAACAATCTATTCCTTGTTTCATATTAGAACTAAAAGTTTTATTTCCGGCTAAATCTTTTATATCAGCATTAACAAATACAATTTCTCTTTGCACTGTATCCCCCAGTAATTTAAACTTTATACTATTGGCAGACTCATTAACCTCTATTTGACGCACACCCATGCAAAATAGTTCATGTATTAGCAAAGCTTCTATGCCAGATTTAATTATATTGGTCCCGGCTACACCGGAGTCACGCTTTACTATTCCATAATCTATAAAATAATCTGAAAACGTAACACCACTCCATGTCCTTAGGATTTCTTTTAATTTAGCGCAAGACACAGGATGATTGTTTACGAAATATGCTTTTGTAAAACCAGCGGCCAATAACAAAGAGGAGATATCGGCTCCTGCGCCGCCATAAACAACAGTAAAATTTCCATCTTGTGGATTTATCCGCCTTTTAAACGCCCTATAATACTTAATAAGAGGCTCTGTAAATAAACCGCTGCTAACCAAAGAACGTTGTACATTATCAATTATTTGCTCTCTCGATAACCGGTAATATGTGGTTTTTTGGCCCATAGGGATCCTTAACATGTCCCCTGATTGACAGGGATAGACAAGATTAGAAAATAAGGCTGTTGCGGCGATTGAAAGTGTTATGATTTTCGTTGTTAAAAGTTTTTTAATCTTTTCCATAATCTGGGTAAAAAAATAGCCTTTTCCTTTTATAAAGAATCGGCTATTTTTCTGTCGATCCTTATATTTACATCTTCCGGATAACCGTGCCTATCTGTTCTTTTCTCCTCCTTCTTATCTCGCTTTCTTCCCCATACACTATAGGCTTTAGGCGGTTGTGATAATAATTCTTCAATCGTGCCGCTGTGATTATATTTAGAACGACTTAAAACTTTTTGCAATTCTCCATTAAGATAATAATTTGCTAACGCCATTAGAGACATGCCTTGATGATGGGCAAAAAACATGCTACGCCCTTCCAGCCCTTTGATCCCAAGCGCTTCATAAAATCCGAAAGATGTAAGCGCGCCTCTTTCTTCAAACAAGTGAAGATTATCAAAGGCTTCTGAAGCATAATCCCTTAAAACAAGGGCCAGGCAAGTTGAGTATGGCGATGGGGTACTATAAGCCCATTTTTCATCAGGAAAAGCGCTTAATGTGAGAACCTGCGTTCCTCCATATACTACGGCATAATTATGTTCTTTCTCTACCGCAACTGCGCATTCTGAAAGCCCCCAAGGCATCCCTTTTTTATATCCATATTCCACCTGTTGATCAATATACCACTTTAAACCTCTTCTCATTTCATCATTTAATTGACTCGGGTCTATAAATAAACCCCACAAAGTACCTTCAAACATAGTGCCGCGGGCAGGCATCCATACTGCGTCAGGCGGCAAAATAGAACCATCCTTTCGTATAGCAAGATTTGTCCAACTTTCTTCATCTACTTTTTTAAGTAATCTTGCTGCCAAGTTAAGCAACAGGCTCTCACTTGCAAAAAAATCATACCAATGTTTGTCGTCAAGACGAAGTTTGTTTCCCTCCTCCCGTCCTCCGCCATAAAACAGCCCCTTCTCATGGTCAAAGAAAGCATCAAAATCCATTGCCTGCAATAAGTTATCTATCCTATCTTCATATGCCGGGAAAAATACCTGGAGAAACATTAAAATAACTGCCAAGTTTCCTGAATCTACCGTAGAAATAAAACCACCATATATTGGCTGGAAGCTCTCATCTAACCAGTTAAAAGTCATTCCTTTAAATGTTTTTATCCCTTCTAAAGCAGTTAAAGATCTATTTATCCTGTTTCGCGCTTCGTTCTCGTCAATGAAGCCCAGTTTCCATGCACATAAAATAGATGTCATATAAAAACCTATATTAGTCGGAGAAATTTTGCGTTCTACCAAAAACGCAGCCCCTTCGTAAACCACTATTTCCTGCCAAGGGGCCAAATTCTTTGCAGCAGGTATAGCATCTTTATCTACTTCCAATATATAATCCGGGGGAAAAGGGTGTTTGGCATCTACAAAGGCATCAAAAAAGTGCCATATGCGGCCAGCTATACTATATAAGTAACTTTTCATAACTTCAGGATCTCTGGAAAGTTCCCAATTTCTTTGAAAGGTAAGCCATCCTGCAGGATGTTCTCTTTTACGCAACACCAACTCTTCCATCAGCTCAGGATTTTCTATAACTAATTTTTGAATTTCTCTGCGATGGTCAGGCCTGCGCCAATCATAAAATAGATTTTTTCCAGCAGCACGATCGCGATGGATAATTTGATTTGGCCCCCCGGAGATAAAATAATAAGCGCCTGTCGAAGCGTGAAAAATAATAACTTTTTCATCATATTTTTTCAGCGCTCCTCTTAGCCAACCATAGGCCGCTGCTGCCGGCGAGAGCGAAGCACGCATGGTACGCGCTACCTGTTTCATCGAATCAATAAGCCTTGATCTGCCTTCTTTGCTATTTACCGCAACAGGAACTCTTAGGTAGGATTTGATAGGCGTATCTATTCCATATACTGTGCTGTTTAAAAAAAATAACACACTTATAAATAATGATATAACCTTAGTGCTAAAAACTTTTTTAAATTTTATCATAACCCGGATAAAAAAATAGCCTTTTCCTATAAGGCTATATATGTAAATTAGATTATACTAAATTATAGACGATATGTCAATATATTTTGCTCGGCGGAGTTTGATTTGTGCCTATTGGGCATATTATGATTTTACTGGGGGCCCCCGAAAATCGCTGTTCCTATCCTTACAATATTCGCGCCCTCCTGGATGGCAACCTGGTAAGAATCAGACATGCCCATGGAGAGGTATTTTATGTCGTGATTTATCTTTATTTTATCAAAAAGCTTTTTGGTTTCTCTGAAATAAGGCCTGTAGTCTTCCTGGTTTTTCAAAAGAGGGCCCATGGTCATGAGGCCTGAGAGTTTTATATTTTTAAATCCCAGTATATCTTTTATGAGAAATTCCAGGTCCCGGGGGAAGATGCCTGATTTATTTTTTTCTTTTCCCTTAATTATCGCGACTTTCAAATCCCGGGGTGAAATATCCGCTGAGTAAAATGCTTTTAATTGATCTAAATAGTAATCCAACAGGGCGATTTTTTGGCTGAGGATGCTGTCTTTTTCAGCCATATCT
>JAHJGB010000060.1 GCA_018824725.1 Candidatus Omnitrophota bacterium | reverse complement strand
AGGCTATGCAATAACGCGCCTTTTTATGTCCTTGGCCCGCTTGTCACAGATATAGCTCCTGGATATGACCATATAACAGGCGCCATAGGAGGCGCTCTGGCTGCTTTTTACGGCGCGGATTTTCTGTGCTATGTAACGCCGTCAGAGCATTTAAGAATACCGAATGAAGAAGATGTTAAAAACGGGGTCATTGCTTCAAGGATAGCAGGCCACGCAGCTGATATAGCAAAGCGGCTGCCGGGCGCTATGGACTGGGACAGGTCCATGTCTCGACTCAGATCAAAAAGAGACTGGAAAGGCCAAATCAAAAAATCAATAGACCCTGTTAAGGCAGCTGAGTACAGAAAATCTTCCCTATCCGTAGATAAAGACTTCTGCACTATGTGCAGCGATTATTGCTCCATGAAAATCATGGAAAAATGCCTTCACTATGGGAGTCCGACTCCCGCAGGGAGTCGGACTCCCATAGTGACATAAATGATGAATGAGATACTTGTTATAGGGTCAGTGGCGCTGGATACGATCAAATCTCCGGCGGGTTATTCAAAAGAGATACTGGGCGGATCCGCGACTTATTTTTCTGTAAGCGCAAGTTTTTTTGCGCCTGTAAACCTGGTTGCGACAGTGGGAATGGATTTTCCTGAAGCCCACCGCAAGACCATAACATCCTTTGGCGTGGATTTGAAAGGGCTGGAGGTAAAAGACGGCAAGACCTTCAGATGGAAAGGGTCTTATGTCAAAGACATGAACTGCGCGGAAACCATTGAGACACAGCTGAACGTATTCGCGGAATTCAAGCCCTGCCTGCCAAAAGGATACGAGAAAAGCAAATATATATTTTTAGCAAACATAGACCCTGACCTGCAGATATTTATACTTAAAAGATTTGCCGGCAAAAAATTCATAGGCTGCGATTCCATGAACCACTGGATTAAAAATAAAAACAGCTCCCTTAAAGAGATGATAAAAGAGACTTCTATAATATTTCTGAACGATATAGAAGCCAAGATGCTATCAGGCGAGTCCAATATGCTGAAGGCCGGAAAATATCTGCTTAGCCTTGGACCCAGGTTTGCAGTGGTTAAGAGAGGCGAATACGGGGCCATACTATTTTCTAAAGATTTTATCTTTATGGCGCCTGCATACCTGCTGGAAGAGGTCAAGGATCCGACAGGCGCAGGAGATACATTTGCTGGCGGGTTCATGGGATACCTTGCAAAAACCGATAAGATAAACGAAAAGAATATGAAAAACGCGCTTTTATGGGGAAGCGTAATGGCCTCTTTTACAGTGCAGGATTTCAGCATAAACAGGTTCTTAAAAATCAGCAGAAAAGATATAGAAAATAGATACAAAAACTTCAGAGAATTGATCACAATGTAATCGTAGATGTATTACACTATGGGAGTCCGACTCCCTACGGGAGTCGGACTCCCATAGTAAGTTAATCGCGGGTGTAGTTCAATGGTAGAACGCGAGCTTCCCAAGCTCGCAGCGTGGGTTCGATTCCCATCACCCGCTCCAGAATATAATAACGGGAATCGAAGTGAGTCCCACTGCTATTGCGACGAATAGGAGCAATGCTTAGCAGCCAGACGGTAAAAGCATTTGTTTATCAGGAAAAATAATTACCTATGCCAAATGACCGGGAAGAGATATTAAATACGCTTATACGCAGAGTCAATTCCTTTAGCGAAGGGTACAGGCAGAACATAGCCATATTCGGAGAGCCCTGCATAGGAAAAACCACGCTTATAAAAAATCTTTTTTCTTCGGAATTACTGAAAAAAGAAGCCCTTATTCCCGCATACCTTGAAATAAAAATAGAGCCTTTCGAATTCTGCGCAAAAAGATTCATAAAAGCCATATTATCGCAGGTTGTGAAATCAGACCCGCTGCTTACAGCTCCTCACGACACAGTCCTTTTGATAGAAGATCTGGCAAGAGATTATCCAAAGACCGCCCAAATCTGCATAAGGGTTCTGCAGGATATAGAAAAGGCTAAAATAGACGAGGCGTTTTCGTTTATGCTGGACATACCGAGCGTCTTGTCCGGAGAAACCAAAAAACGCTGCGTCCTTATACTAGATGAATTTCATAATCTGGATAATTTTGCCCTGAAAAACCCTTTCGGCACGATTGCAAAAAAGATAATGATACAAAAAGATACCATGTATATGCTTGTGAGCTCCAGGACAACATTGTCTCTGCGCCTGGTAAATGAAAAATTAGCGCTTTTATTCGGAAACTTTGAGAAATTTTTCTTAAAGCCTCTTGACATAGCCAGCGGCAGGGCATTTTTACAAAACAGCATAAAAGGCATCACGCTGCCGCAGGTTTATCTGGATTTCATAGCTTCGTTTACAGGCAACAGGCCTTTTTACATGCAGTCAATATGCGATGAGATGGAAAGGGCCGTGTTTTCCAAAAGAATACCGCAGGAAAACCACCAGGGCCTGATAGAGCATTCATTTGTAGATACGTTATTTAGAAAAACTGGCATCTTGAACCAATATTTTTACAACCTTCTTTTTAATCTTTCCGAAGGGAAACTGCTTTCAAAGTCCATATCAGTGCTTATCGCGCTTTCTTCAGAAAATAAAAAACAGAGCGATATTGCAAAGGCCGCCAGATTGCAATCTGGCGAAGTCTCCAGGATATTAAACAGCATGATCCAGCTGGATATTATTGCGCGCAACGGCGCATTTTACAGATTTACAGACAGGTTGTTCAGGTTTTGGCTTAAATCAGTATACATGAAAAGGATTTCATCTTTCAGTATGGACGAACTCGCAGAAGAGTTATCCTTCAAAAAAGACATATCATGCAAGTTTAACATGTTCGGCCAGGAGTTTGAAAAAGAGCTTTCCTCGAGGATCATAGAATTATTCAAACTGTTCAAAAACGATATAATACAATTGAACGGCAAAAAGCATAAATTTATATCCTTTACGAATGTGGAAAAACTTGAAGGGGATAAAAGTGCTCAAAACGCCATACTGGCAACCAATGGCAGGCAAAAATGGCTATGCATGATCAAAAAAGAGAATATCACTGAAAATGATATGCTGGACATAATAAAAAACAGCCGGGAACAGAAAAAAAATTCAAAGGTAAACAGAAACATAGTTATAGCATTCTCCGGCGTAAACGAAAACGCGTACCTTATGGCAAAAGAAGCAAAGTTCTGGACATGGAACGCGGAGGACCTGAACGTGCTGATGGACCTTTATGGTAAGCCGCACATATCGGAGTGATCAGGCTATGAAAATAGGGGTTATATCAGATACGCATTTGTCCAAGGGCAGCTGCGAATTACCTGAAAAATTAACAGCGGATTTCAAGAAATGCGATCTTATTATTCATGCCGGAGACCTGACAGACATATGCGTATTAGAGACTCTCAGCAAGATATCGAAGACAGAGGCTGTTTGCGGAAATATGGACGGCCATAGCCTGAAACCCAGGCTGGCAGAGAAAAAGATTTTCAATATAGAAGGAAAAAAGATATGCGTTATGCACGGATACGGCCACCCAGACAAGCTGGTAGATATTTTAAAAGATGAACTTTTTAAGGAAAGTCCTGACATAATAATATTCGGGCATTCTCATCAGCCTAAAAATGAATATATAGACGGGGTGCTTTTTTTTAATCCCGGCAGCGCCACTGATACAGTATACGCGCCATACCGGTCCTACGGCATAATAGAGATTGATAAGGGAGAGATAAAAGCGGAGATATACAAATTGTAAAGACAACTTGGGCGCACAAGGGCATAAGCGCACAAGCGCATAAGAAAAAGATAGAATCCATGGATTTAAAGTTTTTACTTGTGCCCTTACGTTCTTATGCTCTTATGCACCAAAAGGCGACAAACATGGACAAAATATGGGCTCCATGGAGGAGCATATTTATAAAAATCAGAAAAATAAAAGGCTGCATATTCTGCATTAAAGGCAAAGCGGATAAAAATCTTTTTATTATCGCAAGATCCAGGCATTCATTTGCCATGCT
>JAHJGB010000059.1 GCA_018824725.1 Candidatus Omnitrophota bacterium | reverse complement strand
CGTAGGCCTGATACTCTGGAAAGCAACTGACAGATTTTTCAGGGCGTATGTTAGGAAAAAAGGCTATAAAGATGGCATGGTAGGCTTTGTAGTGGCAATGAACGGCGCATTGTACCAGATTTTTAGCTACGCCAAATACTGGGAATTAATTAAAAAGGAAGAGAAATGAAAATTTTAATAACAGGAGGCGCAGGTTTAGTAGGTTCGCATACAGCAGAGTACTATGCTAAAAAAGGCGATGAGGTTATTGTGCTGGATAACCTTATGCGCTCAAGCTTATTCGGATACAATAAAGATAGTGTAGAATTTAACTGGAACTATCTGGCGCAGTTTGATAATATAAAACGGATAAAAGGAGATGTCAGGGAAGAGCTGGATGTAATGAAGGCTTTGGGAGACGGCGTGGATGCTGTAATACATACCGCGGGCCAGCCTGGAGTGCCGCTTTCCATAAAAATCCCCAAAGAAGATTTTAGCATAAATGCATATGGCACATTAAATGTCCTGGAGTGCGCGCGCCAGGTCTGTCCCAAGGCCACGTTCGTATATTGTTCATGTTATGATGAAAAAACATCTGCTATAACCAGTGAAGGAATAAAGTCATTTGCTGAATTAGAAAAAGGAGATAAGGTTTTAAGTATAAATCCAACAACAGGAAAAATTGAAGAGAAAGAAGTTGAAGAGGTAATTATTCAAGACTTTGAAGGAGAGATGATTGATTTTAAAGGAAAAAGAATGGATTTACGCGTTACCCCAAACCATAGAATGTATATGCAGATACCGAAAGGAAATGGTATCATTGTCGAATCTGCGGAGAATATTTTAAAGAAGAAACCCGCTTCTTTAAAATTTCCCATAGGAAAATTTACTGGTAACTTTCGAAATACTATTAAGTTAGGTGAAAAAAATATAGATTTTAATGATTTCTTATATCTTATGGGGATTTATATAGGCGATGGTTCTTGTCAGTCCCAAACAAAATATATAAAATTAAAAACTGGATATCGAAGGGAAGAATATCTAAAAAGGTGTAGAGATTTTAAGGGACGATTTGTATCTCATCCTTCACCGAAGAATTGTTTTTCCACTACAACTTCCCACGTAATATTTTTTCATATTCCAGAAAAAGACAAATCCAGAAAAACGGTCGAAAAAGTTTTGGAAAGATGCAATATTAAATATCACTCAGCAAAAAGCAAAATTGCCGGGAATTGGGGAATTTTCTTTTCTTCAAAGAAGCTCTATTCTTTGTTTAGCCAGTGTGGGACGAAGGCTCATTTGAAGCATATTCCCCGATGGGTATTTAAGTATGATTCAAGTCATTCGCGATATTTGATGTTAGGACTGTTTGACTCAGATGGGTATAAAAAACGATTTTATACATCATCACGGTATTTGTTAAGAGACATGATTGAGTTAGGCGTTAAATTAGGTCATAATGTAACTTTTTCCAAGAGACCTAAACCAAAAAAATCTTTAGAGATAAAGGGGAGGACAATCTTTAAGAGGCATGAGGCGTATTTTGTAAATTTTTCTACGACGTCTGTTGGGTTATATCCTAGAAGAAATATTAAAAAGAGTAAATATAAAGGAAAAATCTGGTGTGTTTGTGTAAAGGATAATGATAATTTATTAGTTGAAAGGAATGGTAAAACATTATTTTGTGGAAATACCAATAAAATTTACGGAGAAAACGTTGATACCATTACGCTGGAAGAAAAAGAAACAAGGTATGTTTATAAAAGCAAAAAGGGAGTCCCCGAGACATTATCAGTGGATATAACTGGCCACACCCCTTATGGGGTGAGCAAACTCGTTGGGGATCTTTATGTCCAGGAATATGCCCATATCTACGGCATGAAGACAGCTGTATTCCGCATGTCCTGTATTTATGGCACAAGGCAATTTGGCTTTGAAGACCAAGGCTGGGTGGCATGGTTTGTCATAGCAAACCTCACTGGGCAGGATATTGTTATCTATGGAGACGGAAAACAGGTAAGGGATTTATTATATGCGGATGATTTGGTGGAGGCGTATGATAAATTTATAAATAGCGATATAAAACATGACGTTTTTAATATCGGCGGAGGCCTCAGGAACACTACATCGCTTCTGGAGTTTATTGGCCTGGTGGAACAGAAAACAGGCATCAAATTCAGAAAAATAGAGTATAAAGCTTGGAGGCCGAGCGATCAGAAGGTATATATCTCAGATATATCCAAGGTCTCAAAGGCGCTTAGCTGGAAACCAGGCATTACCGTAGAAAAGGGGCTTGAAAAGTTGATAGAATGGGTAGGCGCTAACAATAAATTTTTTATATGAAAGCGATATTTTTAGATAGAGACGGGGTAATAAACAGGGATCCAGGATTCGGGGATTATATAAAAAGCTGGAACGAGTTTGAGTTTATGTCCGATGCGATTGATGCCATAAAGCTTCTCAATAAAAATGGCTATGAGATATTTGTAATATCTAATCAGGCAGGCGTGGCCAGAGGGCTTTTTTCAAAAGAATCACTGGATGAGATTACAGAGAATATGCTTAAAGAGATTGAGGCAAAGGGCGGGAAGATAAGATGGGTTTCTTATTGCACTCATGCTAGCGACGCAGGCTGCGACTGCAGGAAACCTAATACAGGACAGATAAAAAAGGCCACAAAGGGCCTGGATATAGATTTTAAAAAGTCGTATTTCATAGGAGACTCCAGGCTGGATGTGGGCGCAGGGAAAAATATGGGCTGTAAGACGATCCTTCTTCTTACAGGCAAAGAAACCCCGGAAGACGTAAAGACCTGGCAATATAAACCTGATTTTATCATGAATAACCTTAAGGAGGCTGTAAAATGGGTATTAAAGGAAGGGCAAAAATCTTAGGAGAGCTTTTTAGGTTTCTTTGGCAGAGGAAACTCTGGTGGATGATTCCGATAGTGGCGGTGCTTTTGCTGCTCGGATTATTGATATTTTTTACACAGTCATCAGCAGTGGCGCCGTTTATTTACACACTTTTTTAATATGAGAATATTAATTACGTACGCTTACGCTGGGGTGGGGCATAAGAAGGCGGCTCTGGCAATAGAAAAGGCCCTGGCTGGCCATAGCGGCGTTGAAGTTAAAAATGTAGATATTTTAGATTACTCGAATGACTTTTTTAAGGCTTCGTATCCAGGCGTTTATTTATTTCTTATAAATAAGATACCGACTTTTTGGGGGCTGTTTTATTATTTATTGGACTCGAGGCCTGTGGATTTTTTTATGGCGTCTGTAAGAAGATTTATACACAGGCTGAACTGCAAAAAATTTATAGAGTTCGTAAGGGCTGAAAACCCCGATGTGGTGGTTTCAACGCATTTTATGCCGAGCGAGATTGTGTCCGGGCTTAAAGATAGGGGCGAGTTTAAAGGCAAGCTGGTGAACGTGGTGACTGATTTTATAGCGCATTCTTTCTGGATGGCCAGGTCCAGCGATTATTTTATAGGCGCTATACAGAGGACCAAGAATGACCTTTTAAGCCGGGGCGTGCCTGAGGAAAAAATCAGGATCATGGGTATCCCGTGCGATCCTGTGTTTAGCATTTCAAAGGGCAGGGAAAATTTAATAAAGCAGCTTGGCATAGAGCCCGGATTTTTTAATGTTTTAATCATGAGCGGTGGATTCGGGACAGGGCCTATGAAAGAAATTGTCGCTGAAATAAATAACCTGGAGCCTGATATAAGGGATAAGATGCAATTAATCGCGATCTGCGGCAAAAATGAGCTTTTATTCCACGAGCTAAGCAAAATGACCCAGGGTTTAAAGGTGAGGCTAAAGGCATTTGGGTATATGAATAATGTGGATGAATTTATGGAAGTAAGCGATATAATAGTTACTAAGCCGGGCGGACTCACTATCTCAGAGGCGCTTTCAAAGACATTGCCCATGATCATAGTCCAGCCTATCCTGGGCCAGGAAACAAGGAACTGTAAGATCCTGATGGGCTATGGAACAGCGGTAAAGG
>JAHJGB010000058.1 GCA_018824725.1 Candidatus Omnitrophota bacterium | reverse complement strand
TGCTCCATATACATCGCTGCCTTCAGTTACAGACCCGCCTTCTGCGCCTAGCATTACAAAATCAGCGTCTCTTAAAGCGCCTCTTTCGCCCTCCCTTAAACTGCCATAAGAATATTTAATCCAGCTTGTAGTAGTGTTAGAATTTCCAAATGCATCTTCAGAAATCGTAGTAGTATCTACTCTATCTACAAAGAGTTCGCCTTTTCTATATGTGTAGTGATTTGTGCTTGAAGAGGTGTATTTATTGCCAAATACGTCTTCTCCGTAAGTATTGCTGTTCCCGTTTGCATTCTTTAAAAGCCCTATCCAGACCTTGCCATTATCTGAATACTCCGGAGGCAGCGTAGCAGGATCTTCTGTGCCGTCTGTATATTCATAGCTCAGGAAACTTTCTTCTCTTTTTATGGATCCGTCCAGATTCTGCATTTCAATCAGAGAAGTAGCTGTCAAGACTTTTGGCTGGCCGTTTAAAGTAACGCCATAAACATTGGTGGTAGTGGTGGTATACGTATTACCAAACACATCTTCTCCCACAATTATATTTGTTCCATTGCCTCCGGTTAATACTCCTATGCCGGATCTTTGAGTATTAGGATTTATATAAGGATTCTGGGCTGTGCTGTAAGTATATTCAATATGCCCTGTATTTACATTCCTAAGCCCGTCCAGATTGGTAGAAGTGGTCACTGAATCAGAGGTAAGGACCTTTGGCCTGTTGTCTATAATAATATATGTGTCGCTTGTGATAGTTGTGTATCTATTCCCAAACACATCTTCTGAAGAGGCTTCGCTCCTGCCGGATGTAGCGCTCAAGAAACCTGCTATAACTTTTCCGTCTGCATCAAGATATAGACTAGAAACCGAAGCAGGATCTTCTGTGCCGTCTGTGTATGTGTAGGTAACTGTTGACTGGCTCTTGTTTATAGTGCCCGATATTGTCTGGCTTTCCGTGTTGGATACATTCTTTTCTATCTTTGCCTCGCCTTTAATAATCTTATATGTATCCGTAGAAGTGGTGGTGTATACCCCGCCGAACACATCTCTGCCTATAGTGGTGCTCTCTCCATCCGCATGTTTTAAGAGGCCCACTAATATATTGCCGTCTTCATCTACGTACTCAGGGGGCACGCCGGCAGGATCTTCTGTGCCGTCTGTATATTCATAGTTCAATACACCCGTGTTAGTGCTTGTGGAACCGTCCAGATTTTCTGATGTAGTGGTGGATTCTGTTTTTATTTTTTTTGCCTGGCCGGCCAAAATGATATATATATCCGTAGCATTGGTTGCATATGAATTCCCAAATATATCTTCTCCCCAGGAACCATTCCCGCCGGTGGCTCCTATTAAGCGGCCGTCTGCATCGTATTCATAGTCCACCCAGCTTTCTATGTAGCTCAAAGAGCCGTCGCTGCCTATGGTGGTAATGATATCTAAATTTCTATTTTGAGAAGTAAATGTAGTGTGGGAAATCTTATCGCCGAATTGATTTGTTCCAAACGGCGCCAGTCCTGTGACAAAAATCCTGTTTTCCTGGCCTGATTTTTTTATGGCAAACGCTGATTCCAGTCTTTTTTCTATTGCCTCCGGCGTAAATTTTTCTTGAGGAGTGGAAATATACGGGGTAACAAATTCTTTTTCTATTTCTGAAGCAATAAATCCTGTTGATGGAGGGTTTACTTGGGGAATAACTACATCAGGGCCTTGCGGTAATGTCATAGGAGGGGCTCGGGCTGCCAGGACAAACCCGCTCCATTGTTCTAAAAATTCGCTCATAGGCACATTATACAATTTCCCATCTGACTCGATAACATAAACCTCATCCTTGTAGACGCCTGTGACTATGACCGCGTGGTCTCCGCCTACGTGGGCAATGACAGGCACTGTTATATTCTCAAGCTGAGTCCTTGTCAAATACATAGTCTTTAGATCCAAACCTCTATTCTGCGTAACTTTTTCTATTGTGGAGAACGTGGAATACAGTATGGCTGTTGTTTTTGGGCTCAGGTTCCCATCCAAAAGGTCCAATAAAATAGTGTCCACTGCCAGTTCTTCTATGCCCAGATTGATGCCGGCTTTGGCAAGTATCATTATGCCGGCTTTAATCGCGCAGTTTATCACATAAGTCCCCATCTGGGTCAGCCACTTTATAAATTTGTCAATACCTGAGAAATTTTTAAGGGCGTTTCTTACCTTGTCCGGCACAATACCCACAGCATTCATCTTTTCTTCCAGGAATCTTTTTATAGCTTCCACTATATTCCTGGATGTTTTCAGGTTCAGTTCTTCCTTTATCTCTTTATGCTGGAAATCTATCAGCATTATCTTATTGCCATAAACATCCTTAGAGACCTCGTAGCTTCCTTCGATATCAGCTCCCCTAACCTGTGTTACTGCCTTATTGTTTTCCAGGCTTATGGCAACGGATTCTTTTTCGGAATCTATATATTCTATCGTCATTTGGCCGTCTTTGGTAAGCGTTAAGCGCATTTCAGGCATATATAAAGTTTCAGATTTCATTCTAAACGTGTTTTCCGAGATAATTTCTTTTCTTAAGTACTTTACCACCCCGGCATTGGCGTCAGGCATTAAAAGGCTTTCGACATTATTGCTAGAGTCAAATGTCAATATAGTTTGGGATTCGAGTAAAGGCGTTATAGCTGAAGTTGCAAAAACTCCTGAAGGGCTTGCTACCCCAACCTGAGGTCGCGTAGCATTATACCCAAAAATATAACTTTCTCGATCGCTGGATATTGTCCCATCTATTATGTTTATGCCATGGCCTGAATCGGAAAGCCTGTTTGGGCTGATCCCTGCCATATCGCCGCTATTGTAAGTCGCTCCCGTATGCCCGGCATATACATGCCATCCTTTGTTTCTAAGCAAAAAGTCCTTGCTTGGGTCCATCAGGTTTGTAACACGGCCTCCTGATGACGGGCTCATGGGTTTAAAATCCTTGATCTTTAATGTAAGCCCTGTGCCATAATCCCTTACAAGTTTTATCCTGCCGTCTACGAGCAAACGGGATCTCTGCGTAAAAGAAATGCTTCCGGGCACGTTATCATAAATGGATGTATTTCCTTCTGCTTCTTCTCTCATCCTGTCAATAATATTGCTTACATCCTGGGTTATTGAGCGGCTGGATAGATCAGTATCTGAACCTAAATTTAACGCATAACCCTGTGAAACAACATTCCTCCCTCCTTCAAGAGGATCATCCTGTAAAATTTCATATGTCTGTATATTCTGCCAGTTGCCCTCGGATTCCTCAGATTCCCAAACACTCCCGGCATCATACCCATCAACCCCATCAGTATCTTTAATTCTCTCTTTATGGCTTCTGGATTCATTCTGTATTGTATACGGGTCATCAGCACCTCCTCTTACATCTACATACCAATATCCTGTTTCCTCATCATATGTAGCATTTCCCCTTGTTGACGAGTCTTCTGTTAATTCTTTCCGGATATAATTTCCGGTTATGCTGAAATTTAATCTGCCGTTACTGTAATTCCCGCCGTAGATAACACTCCATACGTCAATATTAGCTGTCAAAATCGTAATAATATTTCCTTCTCTTTTTTCATGCCTTCCTGTAGTATTTGAAGGGGTGAGCGACATATTCCCTGCTGCAGCATCTCCTTCTGCAAGTAAATAAGAGCCTATACTTTGAGAACCGTCATATTTTACAGGGTTAGCAAATCGCTCAAAGTACATCACCCCCCCTGCTCTTGTTACCCATCTACCCAGAATAACTGTCAATACTATTTTACTTTTGGTTGTTAAGCCCGGGACATTGAATCCATAAGTAGCTGCAAATGGTATGCCAAAACCATAAGGGTCATAAGTTATGTGAATAGTAGGTTTATATTTTAAACTTTCAGGGATTACTATATTATAATTATCTCCCCCTGCGTACGGATTTCCTCCTTCATACGACAGGTCTGTCCTATAGACATTTATATTTCTTGTGTTTATACCTCCGCCTATTGTTCTATCTAAATGCACAGTAGACACTGCTAAGCCATCAAATCCAAAACTTACTCCATCTATCTTGTAATTATTGCCGCTCCTTTCAATTCTTGCAATGACTTCGTTTGTATGCTGGCCATCAGTGTTATCATTAGTATGGCTCCAGTAATCTGCCCATTTAACGCCCCGAGTTCCTCTCGGCATAAGCTCAGCCACAATTATTGTTGTACCTTTATCGCTGGAGTCTTTTTTATATACATTTCTGTTTCTAAGCTCGGTTACGCTATCGCCGCCTTTATCATCCCATGAATGAAAATACACATAATATCCGGCATCGCCCGGAGACCCTGTCCGCCATAATTCAAATCCGCTAGTAGGTTTATCATCACCAAGAAGCCACGACTGTACATGCCTGCCGCCACTTCCCCAGCTCTCATAATATTTTCGAGGTTCTTCCGCGCCTTTAATTCCTTTAAGCGCTTCCACATTTAAAACATTCGCGCCCTGCGGCACCACAGGCGTTAAGATAATGCCTCCCCACATATTTAAGAATTCAGCAACGCTAACAGTATACTCGTCGTCTTTTTCAATATAAGTGATATTAGCAGCGTCTATTGATTTTATTACTACGTAATGGTCTCCCCCCACATATGCTATAACAGGCTGCCCTATAGACTTTAACTGATCAACTGTTACGCTCGCGCCATTAAGAGCAATTCCTTTTGATTGAGCCGCTTTGGCCATCGAATACATTGATAACATCAGTTCGCCGGTTGCTGTTTCAGGGGTTATCACGCCTGTCAGTATATCCACAAGGACTGCCTTTTGAACCAGTTCTTTTTTAGTAACAGAAGCTCCGAGGTTTGAAAGGATATTGTACAGAGAATTTATCGCGCAGTTTATAAGCCTTGTGGAAGCCCTCCATAGCCATCCGACTATTATAGTGATTCCGCTGGTGGTAAGATCTGCCAGATTAAGATTTAACCCGCCTAACCCGGCTTCTTGCAATTTGGCTTGTCTTTCTTCAGGAGTGCTTAAAGCGCCATAGCTTTCCAAAAAGTTCTGAATCCCGCCTATTGTCTGCCCAAAATCGCTGGCAGGATTTATTAAATCCCCTGTGGTTATTGAGCTTACAAGCTTTGCCTGGCCGTTTATAATCTGGTAAACAAGGTCTGTGTGAGTAACTGACTTGGAGCCGAATACATCTTCGCTCGTTGTATCAGTATATCCTGTGGCTGATATCAGCTCCCCTGTTATGAAATTATATTTGTAAGTGGTTATTGTCTCGGCGTGGTTGATTGAACCGAACAGGTCTTCTGCGTCATTGATGGATACTGACTTAACGCGCCTTGCCTGGCTTGCGATTATCTCATAAGCGTCAACCGTGCTTGTTTTATACCCATTTCCGAATATGTCCCAGCCTTCTGTGGTGGTTTTGCCGTCTGCGCCTTTTAACAGATTTTTAGAGTTATAGTAATAATTGACCGTGCTTTCGCTATGAGCGGTAGAGTCGTCTATATTTTCGTAGTTAATATTGGTAATATTTCTGACCAATTTTAACTGGCCGTTCACAATTTCATACTGCTGCAGCGTGGTCCCTGAATTCATGTTGCCGAACCCGTCATTGGCCTGAAATGCGCCATTCCCAACCGCTGTTTTTAAAACACCGGCGTCATCGTAAGTGTAAAGGCTTGTATTTTCGCTATAAGACGTGGAATCGTCTCTATTGGTTTGGGCCTCTTTTGAAAACACCTTGGAAATAGACCCTTTATCTGTATATTCTCCGCTCCAGTCAAGCGAACTTACGTTTCCATAAGCATCTTTTGTTACCTGGTGGTAGCTTTTTACCTTATCCCCGTCATATACCCCTTTTGACCAGTCTGAAGTCGATACTACGTTTCCAAGCCCATCTTTCAGCACCTCATGGTAATTGATAACCTTTTTATCTGCGCCATAACTGTCTCTTGCAGTTGACCATTCGCGCATACTTACTGTACCGTATGGATCAATGACTATCTCTTTGTATCCTAAGAGATACTTTCCTGCGTTAGTGTCGCTGCCGGCCCACCAGACAGAATCAGGGCTGTACACTGCGTCAAACCAATTAAGTTTAGTAATATTCCCAAAAGAATCCCGTATGTCAGCATCATAAGACATCAGAAACCGCTGACCGTCATATTTCATATTCTTCGTATTTTTTATACTTTTGTAGCCGTAAGAATCAGTTATGGGTTCGTTCTCTATTGAAGAAGGGAGCCCGTCTATGTAATTTACCCTTGAGCCGTCCTTATTCATCGTATAGCTGAATTCCCCTCCTGCTGCAGCTGCTTCCATGGTGTCCCCTCTGGCCTTCATCACCTGATTCTGGATAGCCTGGACGCTCTGCCCTTTCTCCGTATTCTGCATATATAGATTTCTATTGATTTGATATTGATTATATATAGACTTATTGCGGTCAACTTCTATGTTCTGCCTTCTATTTAAGTCATCCAACTGGCGCTTGATCATTTCCCTGACAGCTTCCAGGCGCATGAAGCCGGATTGTTCCTCGTATTTCTTGGTAGGCACAAGCTGGCTTCTAAAGGCAATTTCTGTCTCCTGGGGCTCTTCTGTATTGCTTGTTTTCTTTAAAATGTGCCGGGAAATGAAGTTTGTTATCTTGGGGAAAATGCCCAGAGTAGGAGCATGTATGGGCATAGGGGAGAAGTCTACAGCCCAGGCTATGTCATAAGACAGAAAAGTAACAACCAATATAGTAGCTATTACTTTTATCCATTTTTTATTCTGCCAGTCTAACATGGGCTTTACCTCCAAAAAAATAGCCGAGGTGCCTAATTCTATATATCTCTTTCGGCAACTCGGCTATCCTATAAAGGACCCTTAGTTTTGCGTCCCATGATTACTCATGGTTTGCTATTATCGGAGAGGTTGAAATAATTTTTAAATACTTTATAAATATTGTTAATTAAGCTGGAAAAAAATTAACTATACTACTATTCCCCTACTACTTATAGTATATAGTATATTATATAGATTGTCAAGGGTAACTTCTTAAATATATTAAAGAAGTTCCCTTTTGCAGGAAAAACTATGCGCCTTTATCGACTTTTGAACGAACTTCCAAAAGTAGCTTTATTATCTCTGCAGCAATAATAAATGAGAAGAAATACACTATTCCTAATAAAAGGCCTATGAAACCTGTTGATCTGGGCGCTTCCGGTGTTCCGCCGCCTACGAATATAACAATAGCTGCTATTATTCCTATTGCCAGAGAAATCCAAGATAGTACTTTGAATACCACAACACTAACTTCCAGAACTTTATAATTCTTACTCATTACAGCCTCCTTCCTTAACCTGTTTATTTTTAAATAGCTACAATTATGATACGGTTATGATACGGTTTATTTGGTAGCCCTAAGGGGATTTGAACCCCTGTCTTCAGATCGAGAATCTGACGTCCTGGACCAGGCTAGACGATAAGGCCTCATTAGTTCTCTAATCCGCGCAACACCTAGCCTTTTGCCATTTTATATTAAAGAACAAGAAAGTGAAAATCTAGCAAGCTTATTATACTGTGTATACTATTTTAATGATTTTTCTCAAATTGTCAAGAAAAATACTGAACAATTATACAATTCAACAACGTCGATTTTCTAGTTGTTTGCCCGTGCTTTAAACGTCTAACAAAAACATTGACATAGTATATCTTATTAGGTATTATTCTTTATAAGTATAAAAATATGGCCACTCTAATAGGAACAGGTATAAGCACTAAATTAGATTCCTTCGCTGCAGGCAAAGAAGCTGCATTAAGCGCATATTATCAGATAGGTAGAAATGACCCGGGCATAGCAATCACTTTTATATCTACAATATTCGACCAGGAACTTGTGCTGCAGGGGATACGCTCTATAATAAAAGACGCTAAACTAATAGGGTGCTCCAGCGCAGGATCTATTTCGACATATGGGCCCAAAAGATATTCAGTAGCTGTTTTTATAATAAGCTCTGATTCCATTGAGTTTACCTGCGGGATGGGGCTGGAGATAAGCAAAAATTCGCGTTTAGCAGGACACCAGGCCTCTAAACAAGCTTCTGATCCGGCACATAAGCCAAAACAAGTTTATATGCTGTTTTCTGACAGCTTTTCCGGAAACAGCACCAATATCTTAAGAGGGGCCCAGGAAACGCTCGGCACCAGTTTCCCTATAATTGGCGGAGGGGCGTGCAACACAGAGTGTATTAAAAAAACATATCAGTATATAGGAAGCGAGATAAAAACAGATTCTGTAACGGGGGTATTGTTTTCCGGGGATATCAAGTTGGGTATGGGGCAATCCAGCGGCTGGCAGCCCATAGGAAAACCGCACAAAATTACAAAAGCAAAGTCTAATATCATAAAAGAAATAGATAAAAAAATAGCCGTAGAATTGTATGAAGAATATTTTGAAAAACCATTCGAACAATTCCAACAAGAGCGCATCTGTAAATTGGGCATAAGTTATCCCGTTGGGTTACGCTGGCCCGGAGATAGTAAAAAATACCTTACCAGGGTGCCTTTGAAAACAGAAGACAGCGGAAGCCTTGTTATGAACGGGGATGTGCGGGAAGGGCAGGATATCAGCCTGATGATAGGCGATAAAGAAGCTGTTTTGGAATCCGCAAAAGAAGCTGCGATGGAGGCTATGAGCAACATCAAAGGTTATAAAATAAAATTTGCAGCCATATTCAGCGACATAGCCAGGCTTTTGCTCCTGAGAAAAGATGCCTATAAAGAAATAGATGTGATAAAAGAAATCATAGGTAAAAATACGCCTATTTTAGGATGTTACACTTTTGGGGAATATGCGTCCTTTGACACAAGCGAATCCAAGGGCCAATCCCATTTCAATAATCAGAGTATTTCCATAGCATTGTTTTCGGAGGGACCATGGATGCCTATATAATAATCTCTGCCTTAATAATAGGGATTCTTTTTATATTGTACTATTTTGAAAAAAATAGGCGCGCCGCATCTGAAAAACTGAATAAAAGGCTGCAGGATATAATCGGCCAGCTGGACAGCCAGGCAAAGATAATCATAAAAACTGACCTGGCGCTTAATAAAGCGCAGGAGGAGCTTGACAAAAAAATAACAGGCCTATACACGCTCCATGAACTAGGCAAAGAAATCAGTTCCACGTTCAATATTGAAAATCTCTTCGGCCTGATAAACCAGCCTTTTGTGCTGAAATTAGGTTTTTCGAAATTACTGATAATGTTGAAAAATGATGCATCCGGGATGCTGGCAACAAAAAGCTCTACAGGTTATTCAGAAGCTGAAATAAAAACAATAGAATCTGAGCTCAATAAAAGAAAGTTTATTAATGCCTTGTTTAAAAAAGAACAGTCTGTCATTGTAAACAGGGAAAACGAAAGCATCGGACAGGAATACAACCTCCTGGATATCTTAAACGTAGAATCATTTATAACAGCTCCGATCATAGTAAAAGACGAGCCCGTAGGCTTTATACTTATGGGAAACGCGTCTGTGTACGGCAAGACTATTGAAGGCGATTCGGAACTTTTGTCTATACTTGCCGGGCAGATAGGCATTGCTATTGAAAATACAAAGCTCTACACAGAGCTTTTCGGTTCCCACAAGGAACTTGAAAGAAGAGTAGCGGAACGCACCCAGGAGCTTGAAAAATTAAACGAAGAACTTAAAAACCTCAATAAAATGAAATCTGACTTCATATCTGCTGTATCACATGAACTGCGGACGCCTTTGACTTCCATAAAAGGTTATGCCTCGATACTTATGGCAGGCAAACTGGGAGATGTTTTGCCGGCGCAAAAAGAACGTTTGGAAAAAATAGATAAGCATTCCAATAGCCTGGTCCACCTGATAAATAACCTCTTAGATATAGCCAGGATAGAATCCGGAAAGATCCAGATGGAGATAAAAGATATCTCCATAAAAGAAATACTGGATTCAATAGTAGATATAATCACCCCCCAGGTCAAAGAAAAAAATATCTCTTTAAAAGTAACCTCCAACATAAAATTTGACAAAATAAAAGCTGATCAGGTACAGCTGGAAAGGGCCCTGTTGAATCTTTTAAGCAACGCTGTGAAATTCACGCCTGAAAAAGGCAGGGTGCTCATTGATATACAGGAAAAAGACGATGATATCCAGTTCAGCATAGAAGACACAGGCATAGGAATACCCTCTCAGGATATTCCAAAAGTTTTTCAGGAGTTCTTCAGGGCAGACAACGCCCTTGATCAAAAGATAAAAGGCTCAGGACTAGGCCTGTCTCTTGTTAAAAAAATAGTGGAGGCCCACAAAGGAAAAATCTGGTTTAATACTGAATTAGGCAAAGGAACGAGGTTTACATTTACGCTGCCAAAATACTAAAGGAGCTTATTGCAATATGCTTAAAGAAAAAATACTTATAGCCGACGACGACCCTGATATATTGGATGTCATAAGGATAACGCTTGAAGCAGAGGGTTATGAGGTAATAGAGGCGCACGACGGACAGGAAGTTGTGGATATGATAAAAAAATCCACCCCAGACCTTCTGATAACAGACTTTAAAATGCCAAAGATATGCGGCGATGAAGTATGCAAGATATTAAAACAGGATATCCTGATACAGCACATGCCTATTATAATGCTTACAGGTAAAGGCGAAGTAACCGATAAGATACAAGGCATTAATGCCGGCGCTGATGACTATATGGTAAAGCCTTTTGAACCCCAGGAATTAGTAGCCAGGGTAAAAATGGTGCTCAGAAGGACTGCCAGAGACCTGGATGCAAACCCTCTCACAAGACTGCCGGGAAACGTTTCGATTATCAATGAACTGCGTATCCGCATAACCAAAGATGAGCTGTTTGCGGTATGCTATGTTGACCTTGATAAATTCAAGGCGTTCAACGATAAATACGGATTTGAAAAAGGCGACGAAGTGATAAAAAATACCGCCAGGATATTGATAAGCTCTGTGCAGGAAAAAGGCACTCCCCAGGACTTTATCGGACATATAGGAGGGGATGATTTCGTGGTGATTATGCTTCCTGAAAAAGTGGATGATCTGTGTAAAAAAATCATAGCGGACTTCACCGCAATGGTGCCTGGGCTGTATAATAAAGAAGACCTTGAAAAAGGCTATATAATAGGAAAAGACCGGCAGAAAAAAGTTAGAAAAATCCCGCTTCTTTCAATATCAATAGGCGTCGTAACAAATGAAAAAAGAAAAATTAATCATGTGGGAGAAGTGGGGGAATTAGGCGCAGAATTAAAAGAATACGCCAAAAGCCTGCCGGGAAGCAACTACGTAAAAGAAAGAAGAGAGATCACTTAATTCCGTCTAAACCTTCCATGGCATCTTTATGACCAGGGTTTAGTTTTAAGGCTTTTTCAAAAGACTCTCTGGCCTCTTTAATCATGCCTTTATTCTTATAGACCTTGCCTAAATTACCATAGAATGCCGCATTATTAGGATCTATTTTTATAGCCTTTTTATAAAACCTTATAGCAGTGTCATACTGGCCTGACTCCAGATAAATGTTCCCGATATTATTATACGTCAATGGATAGGCTGGATTTATTTCTAAAGCCTTTGCGTATTTTTCCATTGCTTTTTTAATCTGGCCTTGCTGCTTATATAATATGCCTATATTATTGTATGCCACATAATCCTTGGGATTGAGCTCTACAGCTTTTTCAAATTCCTTTAATGCCAGGCCATACATTTTTTTATTAGCATAACCATCGGCTTTTTTGATATACACATTCGCTAAATTAGAGTGCAGCCCTGCATTATTGGGCAGAAACTTGGCTGCTTCTTTATATCTTTTCTCAGCCTCATCATATGAGCCTGATTTGGTCAACAATACCCCCATATTAATCCTGGCCTTGGTGTTAGTGGGGGAATATTTTAATACCTCCGTATATAATCTTATCGGGTCAGCCCATACATCAGCCCGCTTAACAGTCAGGATTCCATAAAAAATTATTAAAAAACCTATCGCAGAAATAACCGCTATGGACCAGGATCTTGACCTGTTTTTTAATTCATAAAGATACAGGCCTGCCAATGTAAAAAATCCTATGGATGGTACATACAGCCAGCCTTCACCCATGAAATAATTAAGCGGAAATATATTTGAATAGGGCAGGATGGTTATAAAAAACCAGGCTATAGCAAAAAACTTTAACCTTGAGGCCCTGAAAAGATACCACATAAAACCTGCTATCACCAGTAAAACCGTCACCGACAGAAAAACTTCGTCCTGAAGAAAAGAAGTGGCTGGATCGATATCCCACTCCATATGAAGGCCTACGGGCGCTACAAGCAGTCTTAAATAAATCATCATAACTTTGCTGGTAGTCAAAAACCTGATATACATAGGAAGCATGCCTGTCGTTGTTTCCAGCAGTTTTCCCTGCGTAAAATTCAACACTGTAAATCTGAGATAGGCGTATACCGCTGTAATAATAAAAAATACCCATGCCAGGCTGGGCCTGTATTTCTTGGCATCTTTTTCTCTCTTAGAAAAACAAAATAAATAAAGCAAAATTACAAAAGGCAGTATGCAGGCCACCTCTTTGCTCAAAATAGCTAAAATAAACGCAAATAAAGAACCCGCATATAAGAAAAACCCATAGCCTTTAAAATAACCTTCTCTATACAGCACATACGATATAAAAGATGTTAAGAAAAATAGCGCTATCAGCAAATCAGATCTGGACGCCACATAGTTAACCGGCCAGGATAAAACAGTATGAACGCAGAATATCATTCCTGTAAAAATGCTTACGTATTGTTTTTTAGAAAGTAGATATACCAAAAAATAAACGCATACGGCATTTAAGATATGTATGAACACATTTGTCATATGATAACCGAATGGTTTTAATACCCATAGATGATAATCCAGCATTAATGACAAAGACTGCATGGGCCTGTAAAAATTGCTGTATACGCCGCTCCCGTGATATAACTGTGTTCTAAATATATCTTTTATATATGAAAAATTTTTTATCAGATAATTATTTAATATAAGGCCTTCGTCATCGAAGAAAAAAATGCCTTTTATTATAGACCGATAGTAAACTGCCATGCCGACAGCTGCTATCAACAGTATGATTAAATAATGCGGGATTATTTTTACAACAGGTTGGATCTTCTGAGTTTTTTGCATGATTGGTGCGCGGGACAGGACTTGAACCTGCATAGGATTGCTCCCAACAGCCCCTCAAACTGTCGTGTCTGCCAATTCCACCACCCGCGCGTAAATATTTCTAAGGCACTTCGAAAAATCTGGCTGCGCTAAGCTGTATAGGTTATAACCCCATCTCTTAACGCAAGCAAGCTTATTATATAAAACATAGAGGCTAATATCAAGCATAATAATACTGGAGACGTCT
>JAHJGB010000057.1 GCA_018824725.1 Candidatus Omnitrophota bacterium | reverse complement strand
GAATTCATCGCGAGATTCGCTTTGGAATAGTTGAAATTGATGGAAGCCCGACTCCCATCATGATGGGAGTCGGGCTTCCATCAATTTCAACTATTCCAAAGCGAATCTCGCGATGAATTCCGAAAACATCGGGTCAGGTATGTAAAAACCATTGCCTTCAGACCTTTTCACAAGGCCTTTGGCCTCCAGCCGGTAGAGAAAATTCTTTATATTCGCTATGGGGAATTTTTTAGCGCGTTTGCCTACTATCATCATTGTGGTAAAATCTTTGATCGTTACAGGCTTTTTCTCTTCGGCTAATATCTTCAATAAATCCTTCTCCCTGTCGCTAGCCTTTGACAAAAGATATTCAAAGTAATCCCTGCCCAGCTCTTTTAATGTGCTATTTAAAGCGCTGTCCCATGCCTGTGGTTTCACGTTTCCCTCTATCTGGCTGTCGTAAAGATGGCTTGCTAAAAGCTGGACTTCATACGGATGGCCGCCTGTGTATTCAAAAATATTTTTCCTTATCATCTCGTCAAAAACCACGCCCGTGCCTTTCAAGGTCATATCTATCGTAGCCATTACCTCTAGTTCTTTTAAATTTTCTGTATTCAGCCTTTTTCTGAAAAATCTTCCCACAGGGTCATGTTTGTCTATAAAAGCTGCCCAGCCTGCAGGCGTGGATGAAAGTATAAACAAAAATCTTGTCTCTTTTATAATATCATCGCTGCTTAAAACAGCTCTTAGAATATCTATAGTATTCGATACCTCAATGAGATTCTGGGTGTCGTCTAAAAGCACAACCGCTAATTTTGTATCCAGCGCCTTCCATAGCTCACGCAGGAACTTTGTAAACTGGACCTGGGCGTTTGATAAAGATTTTCTTTTGGCAAACAGGTCCAGGAGGCCTTTTTGAAGCGCATCTATTTTCGGGAAACCCAAAACCATTTCCTCGGCTATCAGGTGGATAGCTTCGAGCGCTTTATTTTTTTCTGTAAATCTGGAAATAGCGCAGAAGGCGGCTGGAAAGGCATTCTCCTGGCTTATGCGCTTGAATTGTTTCAGTAAAGACGTCTTCCCTGCTCCCCATTCCCCTAAGACAACCAGATGGCTTGGCCTTGCATTGGCCGCATCATCCAGGTTTGATTTAAAGATCTCTAATTCCGGATTCCTGCCACCGAATATTTTCGGCTCCCAGCCGGATTGAGGCGTAAAAGGATTAGAAGATATCATATGCCTTTATGGTGCCGCGTACCAGTGCGCGGCACCATTTAGTTCTTAAACGCTGACGGACACAGTTTATTGATTACACAATCTGCGCAAAGCGGTTTCCTCGCATTGCAAATCTTCCTTCCATGCAAAATCATAAGATGCGAGACTATGCCCCAGTCTTCGGCCGGGACCGATTTCATGAGATCCTCTTCTATCTTGCCGGGATCCGTATTTTTTGCCAAGCCGAGCCGCCGCGACAATCTTATTACATGAGTATCAACCACCACGCCTGCCACAATCCCGAATCCTGACGACAAAATAACATTTGCTGTTTTTCTGCCTATGCCGGGCAGGCTCGTCAGTTCCTCCATTGTCCTTGGCACATTGCCTTTAAATTCATTTAAAATTTTCTTCGCGGAACCTATGATGCCTTTTGCCTTATTTTTGTAAAAACCCGTTGAATGTATGTCTTTTTCTAATTCCCTGATGCCGGCTTCTGCAAAATCAGTTATTGTCTTATATTTTCTGAATAATACGGGCGTTACCTTGTTTACCCTCACATCCGTGCATTGCGCTGAAAGGATGGTAGCTACCAGGAGCTGCCAGGTATTTTCAAACCTAAGCGCTATCTTGGCCTCAGGGTATTCCTTTTTTAAAATCCTCATTATTTCTTTGATATTTTTCATTTACCAAATAACATATACATAGAAATAAATAAAAGCATAACCGCAAACATTTTTTTAAGCACCAGGTTTGGAATACCCTGCATAAGGGTTGCGCCTATAAAACCGCCTATAATAAACCCAAAGGCTACAAATAAAGCTACCTTTATATTTACATCCCCTGACTTGTAATATTTTATCACAGCCAGCATTCCTACGGGTAAAAGCAGCGCGGCAAGGGCTGTGCCCTGAGCCAAATGCTGGGAAAATTTAAAAATATAGATAAGGGCAGGGATTAAGATTACAGCCCCTCCTATCCCGAAAAATCCTGAGGACATCCCTGACACAAGCCCGATTAATATACTAAAAATGTTATCCATGTCTAATGATGGAAGCCCGACTCCCTATGGGAGTCGGGCTTCCATAGTGAATACTATTTAAGCGCAGAAGCTAACATTTACTTTATCCTTACTATATGATAGATTATATACATGATTATAAAGAGAGACATTGATATTATCAAGGGATATTTTGAAGACTACTCAGGCCTTCTGGGCGGTTATGCCGAAAGGGTCATTGTGCCTGAGGACGAAAAAGAAATCAGAGGAATACTGCTCGAAGCAGCCGCCAAAAACACTCCTGTTACAATATCCGGAGGCGGCACAGGCGTAACAGGCGCAAGAATTCCTTTCGGAGGATGGGTCATTGCCACAGAAAACCTTAATAAAATAATAGATATAGATGAAAAAAACCTTACCGCCACGCTCCAGCCGGGGGTAAGGCTTTCTGACCTGGACACCCAACTCTCAAAAAAAGGCCTTACGTATTTACCTGACCCCACAGAGCCGAACGCATTTCTGGGAGGCACCATATCCACAAATGCCTCAGGCGCAAAAGGCTTCAAATACGGCCCTACGCGTAATTATATAAAAAGGTTGAGGATGCTCCTTTCTACAGGAGATATTATTGATATAAAACGCGGGGATTATTCTTTAAAGAAAGGTAAGCTTTTTCCGCTCAAATTAAAAGACAGAGAAATAAAAATCAAAATCCCTGATTATACAATGCCCGGCATAAAAACAGCTGCAGGCTATTATGTAAAAGACGGCATGGACCTTGTGGACTTGTTTATAGGCCACGAAGGGACTCTTGGCTTTATACTTGAAGCTGAAATAGCGCTCGGCAAAAGGCCTGAAGAGATAATGAGTTTTTTCAGCTTTTTCGCTTCAGAAAATGACGCTATAAACTTTGTAGATGACGCCAAGAAGTTTAACGCAATGTCTTTGGAATACATGGACAGCCATTCTCTGTCGCTTCTGAGGGTAAAATACCCGAATATACCCCTGTCTGCGAAAGGCCTTATATATTTTGAACAGGATTACAAAAAAGAATCTGAATCAGAGGTTATAGACTCCTGGACTAAACTGCTTGAAAAACATAATGCGCTCCTGGAAGACTCGTATTTTGCTGATTCTGACAAAGAAAGGGTAAAATTAAAAGAATTGAGGCACGCGCTGCCTGATTCTGTAAACGAAATTGTGAAAAAAAATAAAATGCCTAAGGTCGGCACAGACATAGCTGTGCCTGATAATAAATTCAAAGAGATGCTGGATTTTTATCATGACAAACTAAAATCCTCAAATATATATTACGTTATATTCGGCCACATAGGCGAAAGCCATATGCATGTGAATATGCTGCCCAAAACAGAGGAAGAATTCAAAAAGAGCCGCCTGGTTTATGCGGAGTTCGTAAAAAAAGCTGTTAGTCTGGGCGGCACTGTTTCAGCAGAACACGGCATAGGAAAATTAAAACACCTATTTCTGGAAATAATGTACGGGAAAGACAACCTGAAACAGATGGCCCTTCTCAAAAAATCGCTGGATCCCTCGTGCATATTGGGGCTTGATAATATATTTCCAAAAGAACTCCTGAAATGAAAATTATAATAGCTGTGCCTGATTTCACGCGCGAAGCGCATCTAAAAAAGATCCTCCCCGGCCTTTTGGCTAGACTCAATAAAAAAGGCGCGGCCTATAAAGACATAGAAATACTTATAGGCACAGGCCTCCACAGGCACCCTACAAAAAAAGAAATAAAATACAATCTAGGAAATATATCAAGCAGGGTTAAGGTGTATTCGCACGATTATAAAAATGTATTTTACGCTGCCAGATCAAAAAAAGGGGTCCCTATTTACCTGGATAAGAGATTAAAAGGAGCAAGTTCCATAATAACCATAGGCGTTGTAGAGCCGCATCTTTACGCAGGTTATAGCGGAGGCGTAAAAGTCCTATCCATAGGCCTGGCAGGAGAAAAAACAATAAACGCAACGCATCACCCAAGATTTTTAGACCATCCGGGCACCAGAATATGCTCCATTAAAGGCAATCCTTTCCAGGCTTTCATACAGGAAACAGCTTCTATGCTTCCTGTTGAATATTCTATAAATATAGTAAACGACGACAAAGGCAATATCCTGAAAACATTTAAAGGCAGTCCAAAGGTATCCTTCAGGAATGCTGTCAATTACTCCAAAAAGATTTTTGAAAAAAAGGTAACTGAGTTTTTTGACGTGGTGATATGCGGCACCCCTGCAGGAAAAGGCGTCAATATATACCAGGCATCCCGGCCATTCAATTATGTGGCTGATACCAGAAGCCCTGCTATAAAAAATACATCCCTCATACTTGTGAAAGCAGCCCTGGAAGAAGGCTTCGGAAAAGGCCTCGGAGAAAAACGCTTCATGGCAAAAATGCTCAAGATGAAAAACCCGGATAAATTAATAAACAAGATTAAAAAAGGCGGGTGTCTGGCAGGAGAACACAGGGCTTACATGGTTGCGAAAGCTCTCAAAAAAGCAAAATTAGGGTTTATATCAAAAAACGCCGGCCTTTATAAAAATAAAGGCCTTCCATTTTTATTCTTTGAAGGCCTTAGCGAAGCTGAAAAATATATAAGAAAAAATTGCAAAAACCCTAAAATATATTACCTGAAAAACGCTTTTACCGCCATCTTAACCAAATCCACCTACGCGGCGGACCTTTAGGTCCACCGCGTAGGTGGATTTCAAAAATCCCTGCTTATCCCAACGCTTAACTCTTCCCCGTCAAGAAAATCGCATTCTATGTTCAGCCTAGTGTCTTTTTTAACCAGATAATCAAACCCGATTACAGCTCCGAACATCTTTTCAGACTTTATGCGTTTTCTATCATGCTCATTTACCCATTTTATATAATCAACTGTTCCATACCTGGCCCCGATATAAGGTACCAGATTGCCCATATCCTTTGATACCAACGCTGAACCCTGCCAGTCATCTATAATTACCCTGTGATTATCGCTGGCCGGAGATGCCGTGGGAGGATGAGCGCTTATATGCTGAAAACCTGCGACAGTTTTTATCCCAAGCTCTTTATTCTCATAGCCTTTTATCCGAAAGCCATATCCGCCCGCAAAACCGCTGTTAAAATTTAAATTCCCGGGGTCCGAATTATGCCAGGCTACATCTCCCATGCCTATTTTCCCGTCAAAACAAATCCAGTCAAACACGCCCAGACTGCTTGTTAAAAAATACCTGTTTCCGCTTGTTGAACCCCGGTTATTATCAAGATTTCTGTCTATAAGAAAATTTCCCTCTAGCCCCAATATCAATTGTTTTTGTTTGGGCATATGAGTGCCGTAACACGGCGCTGCATAAGAAATCCCTGAACATAAAATCCATAAAAATATTAAAGCAAATGGAGCCCACCCGGGCTTAAGCCCGGGTTTCCTGGGGCGGAATACTGAGCGGCCATTGCCTATCTGCGGTCTAAAGGCCGCAGTTTTGTGACCACGAATGTATAAAAATCTTTTAAGCATAAATTGATTCTTCTTTAAAATAATCTCCTGCCTTTTTCCGCAAGCTCTTTAAGATCAGGCCATAATTTTTTGCCTTTCAGCATCACGACTATCAATTTGCGGTTATTATCGTATATTATATAACCGGCAAAGCACTGGCCGGCCTTTATTGTATAACCTGTTTTCCCTAGAATAGTGTAGGACGCCTCTTTCCACAGGCTTTTATTATGGTTCCTGAGTTTTATTTTTCTGCCGGTATTAAGCTCGGAAATCTCAGCCTGCTTTGTTTCCAGGATTTCAGCCAATTTTTTATTTTTCATGGCTTCCCTCATTATTAAAGCCAGGTCATAGACAGTAGTATACTGGTTTTTTGCAGGGAGCCCGTTAGAGGTCTTAAAATTCGTATTGCGGCAGCCAAGCTTTCCGGCCATCTCATTCATCATATTCGTAAACTCTTTTTCGCTCCCGGCAACGCTTACAGCCAACGCGACTGTAGCATCGTTTCCGGAATTCAATAAAGCCGCCTTCAATAAATCCTCAGTGGTGTAAACCTCTCCCTTTTTTATATCCACCCTGCTGGGCGGCATCCAGGTGGCAGATTTCGGAACAGTAACTTTTTTATCAAGGCTGGATTTATTCATCACCACAAGGGCTGTCATTATCTTAGTAGTAGACGCAGGCGCAAGTTTAACATGCGGATTTTTTGAATACAGGACTTTTTTATTCCCGCTATTCATAAGCACTGCGGAATGCGCAGTGACATAAATAACCTCTTTTGCAAAAAGGGTTGTGCTTAAAAATATTACGGATAGGAATACCAGGATTCTTCGGAACATTTAACCTTGATGCATTTCGCGGGTTTCTTTGCTGACGTTTCCGAGCGCTGTCTTGGCGCGCTCTAGCTCAGCGGCAAGCCTATTGGTTATAATCAAATGTTTATAAGAAAGCAAACTAAACGCCAGATTTAAAAGCGCCAATAAAAGCAGATATACGTTAACCTTGGTATTGAGCAGAAAATATATAAAGAAAAATATGCCCAGTATAATAAGCAGCCTGTTTACCCTGGCAACTACTGCTATAAATATTTCTTCGCTTGTCAGCTTTTCCATATATGGCCTTTTTTATAATATACAGTATACACTAAAAATAAACCTCAACAAGTCGTAAATTTATTTGTTATAGGCATGCGCCTGTCTTTTCCAAAAGCCATGGGGGTTATCTTCACGCCCGGAGGCGCCTGCCGTCTTTTATATTCGCTAGAGTCTATCATGCTCAGTACTTTTTTTACAATATCTTTATGCCCTAATTTTTTTACTATTTCGCGGAATTCTTTATTTTTTTCAACATAAAGGTCTATGACTCTGTCTAAAAAATCGTAAGGCGGCAGAGTATCCTGGTCTTTCTGATCCGGCTTTAATTCAGCCGTGGGAGCTCTTTTAAAAACACTCTTAGGTATGATATCTTTTCCTTCCCTTTTATTAACATATCCTGCCAGGAGATAAACAAGCCTCTTGGGAACATCTTTTATCACGCTGAACCCACCTGCCATATCTCCGTAAAGAGTGCAGTAGCCCGCGCTAGTCTCGCTTTTATTCCCTGTATTAAGCACCAGGTATCCGAATTTATTAGAGAACGCCATGAGCATATTCCCGCGTATCCTTGCCTGGATATTTTCCTCTGCTATATCAGGCTCCAAGCCTTTAAAATGCGGGCCCAATGCGTCTAAATAAGATGCGAATATATTATCTATGGGCGCTTTTTTGAATTTTATGCCTAGATTTTTTGCTATTATTTCCGAGTCTTTCTGCGTCTCTCTCGAAGAATATCTGGACGGCATGCTGAGGCCAAGGACGTTACCTCTGCCAAGCGCATCTTTGGCAATGCAAGCCACCAGCGCTGAATCTATTCCTCCGCTCAGGCCTAAAGCGGCTTTGGTAAAATTATTCTTGCGCAAATAATCTTTCACGCCTAATACAAGCGCAGAATAGATCTCTTCATCTCTCGGGATAGGTTTAATGCATTCGCGGCCAGCGAGGTCTCGAGCGAAGCGAGGGGAAAACCGCGGCCTTAAGGCCTCAGATAAGCAATGGCCGCTCAGTATTCCGCCCAAGGAACCCCGGGCCTTAGCCCTAAGGGGCTCCATTTTCTGCGAGATTTTTTCTGATACTAAATCAAATATCAATAAATCCTCTTCGAATGCCCTGGCTTCTGCAATAATCTTTCCGTATTTTCCGAATAAAGCGCTTCTACCGTCAAACACCAGCTCATCCTGGCCGCCTACAAGGTTACAGTAGACTACAGGGATCCCTAGTTTTTTTGCTTTATCTCCGATAATTTTCTCGCGGTCCTTAATCTTATCAATATGATACGGCGACGCAGATATATTTATCAGAAACTGCGCCCCTTTCACCCTTGACTCCCTGCCCCGTACCCGAGCAAAGTTCGTGGTTCGGGGTTCACCCTTCACCCATATGTCTTCGCATATATTCACGCGAAAACGCATGTCTTTTATCTTTATCAATTTATTATCGGTTCCCGGTTTGAAATATCTTTTCTCGTCAAAAACTCCGTAATTAGGCAGGTGCATCTTGTGATATACATAAACTATTTTTTTATTGTGGATCACTGCGGCGCTATTGTAAATAGACCCGTTTTTCTCATCCACAAATCCCAATACCGCAATAATACCGCGTATTTCTTCGGATATTTCTTTAAGGCATTTTATATTTTCTTTTATGAAATACGGCTTTAAAAGCAGGTCTTCAGGAGGATAGCCTGTTATGCTAAGCTCCGGAAAAGCAATCAGATCCGCATTCTTTCTGACTGCTTCTTCTGCGCAGGATAATATCTTCTTTTTATTGCCTTTCAGATCCCCGACTGTGGTATTTATCTGGCCTATTGCTATTCTGACGTTTTTCATATAATATGTATTATATTAACATAATTCATAAAAATACGCAAATATGCATAAAATAATAATTCCCTTTATAATTATCTCTTTAGCGTTTGGCGGATATGTATGCGCTGCTGAAGAAACCAGGACAGCGGACAGAAATAATGATGGTAAACCTGACACCTGGATAATATACGACGGAAAAGGCTCAAGGACTACTCAGGTTGACCTGAATTTTGACGGCAAGCCGGATATGTATTCCTACTACCAAAACGGGCAGCGGGTAAAATTAGAGGTGGATGTTAACTATGACGGTAAGCTAGACCAGGTGAATGAGTATATGGACAATAAGCTTGTCAGGATGCAGAAGGATTCCAATAAGGACGGCAAGCTAGAGCTTATTTTCGATAGAACCGACTTTTATTCATCTCAGAAAAAACACACCGAGTATTATAAAACCTATCCCCAAACCCTTGGCGATAGTAAAACTCTCCCCGAAAAATAACATCCCCAGTAAAAAAGAAACCAATGGATATGTAGCTGCAACAGGCACCATCTTGGATACTTCTCCGTGCTTAAGCGCATTATAGAAAAATATCTGGCCCAGGATGCTGGCAAGGATGCCTCCCATAAATAAAAATACTATTGCCTTAGGGTCCGCTTTCAAAGCTGTTTTTAAAATGCCTGTATTGAAAATAGCCATTATAACAGCTCCTATGATAACCCCGGACGAACGCACCAATACACCCGACAAAGGCTCTATATTTTTAAGCCCTATCTTTTCCACTACAGGCGCTATGCCCCACACTATCGCTGCCAGTATCGCAAAATAAAAACCTTTCATACCCCCTCCTGTTATTCTATTAAAGGTCAGGTATATTACTATACCAGATATCTCTATGCAATTCAACAATGTCGATTTTCCAGTTGTATCTTATTTGAATACTTGGGTAATGCATTACATGGTCACCAGCCTTGGCAGGCCTAAAGAAAAGCCTCGTCGATTCGAGCGGGCACGGTGCCCTGCCTCCAGGCTGGTAAGATCAATTAATATTATTTATCATTGGAAGTATTGCAGTTAGTTTTCCAGTTGTTATGGTATAATATTTTCATGTTTAAAGCCGGAAAAGTAGCTATTATAGGAAGGCCGAATGTCGGAAAGTCCACGCTTCTGAATGTCCTGGTAAAAGAAAAGGTCTGCATTGTATCTGAAAAGCCTGAAACAACCCGTGATAATATACAAGGCATCATATCAGACAAAGAGTTCCAGGTAGTATTCGTAGACACCCCCGGCATGCACAGGCCAAAAAACCTGCTCGGAAAATTAATGGTGCGCAAGGCCCAAGCCTCTCTCATGGAAACAGATTTAAATCTTGTCCTTATAGACGCGCACAGCGGTATAACAAAAGAGGATATAGAAATATTCAATCTCATGCCGGTAAAATTAAATATCCTCATCATAAATAAAATAGATGGAATTGATAGACGCCATATCCTGCCTATCATTGAAAAAGCCCACAAATTTAATTTTAAGGAAATAATACCTATATCAGCTTTAAAAAAAGATGGCACAGACCTTGTATTTAAAAAAATACTGGAATACCTGCCTGAGGGTTTTCCGTTTTTTCCAGATGACCAGCTAACTGATAAAAGTGAGCGATTTGTAGTACAGGAACTCATCAGAGAAAAAACCCTGGAAATAACTTATCAGGAAGTGCCTCATTCCATAGCAGTCACTGTGGAGGAGTTTCAAGAAAAAAAGGACAGAAATAATAACGATATTATCTACATAAGGGCTACTATATATTGCGAAAAAGAAAGCCAAAAAGGCATTATTATAGGAGATGGCGGTAAAATGCTTAAAAAAATAGGCGAGTTCTCGCGAAAAGATATAGAGAGTTTCCTGCAGAAAAAAATCTTCCTGGATTTATGGGTCAAGGTCTACAAAAACTGGCGGAAAGACCCATTCGCGCTAAAGAACCTGGGCTACTGATGAGAATGATGATCTAAATGCAGGTGAGGATGAGCATGTATTTTGTCTTTATGCTTGTGGCTGTGTATATGCACCAGATTATTGGCCTGAAGCAGTTCTACATCTTTTAATATCGTATCCGGTTCTCCATATTTGACTATTTTTTTGTCCTGGCTGAATACGTAAACCACATCAGATACCTCTTCCACAATATGCAGATCATGGGTAGAGGTAACAATTGTTTTACCTGAATTATTTGCTTCTATAAGCAGGTCGATAATATGCCTGGTTGTCAAAGGATCCAAGCCCGCTGTCGGCTCATCCAATATCAGGATATCCGGATCTATTATCAGCGTTGAGGCAATGGCTACTTTACGTTTCTCGCCTATGCTTAGCTGATGCGGCGAACGGTCAAGCAAATCCCTGATTTTTAAATCTTCCGCAAGTTCTTCAAACCGTTTCTTGACTCTTTCTTTCTCCAATCCCAGCTGTAAAGGTCCGAACATGATATCCTCCCTTACAGTAGGGCAAAATAACTGCACATCCGGGTTTTGAAAAACCAGCCCTACTTTCTTCCTGAAACCTATGGAAAAGTTTTCATCATTAAAAGCACTCTCTTTCAATTCCACGCCAAAAGCTTTAATGATTCCTTTGTCAGGAAAGATAAGCCCATCCAGCATATGTAAAAGAGTGGATTTCCCAGAGCCATTTGCCCCGATAACAGCTATTTTTTCCCCTTGCCTGATATCAATATCTATCCCGGCCAAGGCAGGATATTTTCTAAGATACGAGAAGCAAGCGTCCTTTAATTCAAAAATAAGATTACTCATGGTTCTCCTTTGTAACCCCTGGAAAGCATAGCTTTATATACATCTTCATTAAACTGACATGACCGGGCCCAGAGATGCGCGATATTCCATGCCACAATATGCTGCCCTTTTTTATAATGGATTTTTGCGCCCACTCGGCTTTTGATTGCAATATAGGTATTCTCCACTATCTCCACAAATAGAAAAATATACCTGTAGCACATGCCCAGAGTCATTACAAATACCTGCGGAATTTTAAATACGCGCAATGTCCTAAGCAGCTCGAAATGCCTTGTAGTGATGCTCAAAAGCACGGCAAAGGAAACAGAAGTAACGACACGCATGACAAATAATATAGCTCCCGATAAGCCCTGGCTGGTAATAATGAAACTCGCCTTTGCTATTTTAAAAGTAACTATCGCATCTCCCGGCGTGAATACGCTGAATAAAGCCGGCACAGCTATAAAAAGTGAAAATAAAGGTATGAATACCCATGTCCTCTTTAAAAAAAACTTTATGCTGATTTTAGATAACCAGGCAAACGTTAAACATGAAATATAAAAATATAATAAAATAATACTGTGTCTTATGAAAAGCATCGCTATAAGGACCAGCAAAAATAAAACCACTTTTATCTTTGGGTCTATAGATTGTAAAAATCCTTTCTTTAAAGCGTATTCATCGCTGAAAACAGATTCTTTTAAAAAAGACAAAACGCCCGCAATGGAGCGCTCTATAAAATTATTATTCTTAAACACCGCCTACTTGCCTTTCTTTATTAAAATCTTACCTATAATTAATACTACAACCACAGCTATGACTATGCCGATTACAGCTGACATTACATAGGCAAAACTCAGGTGCGGTAAACCTTTTTCTTCCCATCCTTTAAACGCGTAATCCGGAATAGGCGCGCTCCATAGGCTTGAAAGCTTTTTCAGTCCTTGAGGAATATATCCGACCAGTTTTTGCATTTCATCAGAGCTCCATTCTCCCCAAGCGCTTCCGGCTTTAAAATGCTCAGGCAATATTAATCCTAAAGGAGATAGAACAATTAATACCGCAATACCTATCCATAATTTAGTGATAAGTTTCATTATGCCACCTCCCCTTCCTTAAGAAGTTCAGGAGACTGCTTTTGTAAATATTTGATAACCAATGCAGTGACTATAGCTTCGACCCAACCGAATATTAAAAGATGCTCACCCAGCATAGCAGGCACTGCTACATTTAATCCATAAGGGCAGTAAAGCGCCTGGCCGTTCGCTGTATGATGAAATAGCGGCTGTAATCCAAACTCAATACCCGTCAATAGCGCTGCTATATTTAAAGCAATATATCCTGCTGCGCCTGCTGCAATTACTCTTCTATTAGAATCTATGGGCGCATTATAACTGATTGCCTTATAAATATAATACCCCGCAAACGGCAAAACAAAAGCCATATTGAAACAATTAGCGCCTATTGCAGTTATGCCGCCATCTCCGAATAATAACGCCTGAATAACAAGAGCTACGGTAATTGCAATAGAGGCAGCCCATGGCCCCAAAAGAATCGCTGCCAGCACTCCTCCGACCGCATGCCCTGTTGTGCCGGCCGGAATAGGAACATTAAACATCATTATTACAAAACTAAATGCCGCGCCTATTGCCAAAAGCGGCACCTGCCTTGCCTTGAGCGTCTTCTTAACAATTCTTGAAGCAGCTGTCCATATGGGCAGCATTACTGCATAAAACACGCCGCATGTCGCCGGCCCTAAATATCCGTCCGGTATATGCATATTTTCTCCTTTCTAAAATGTATAAACACAGGTTAACACTATGGCATCGTTTGCGTCTGTATTTGTGCCTATTGCCACCCTTTGATAGGATAACAGCGTTTGAAACTTATCATTTGACCATCCTATACCGGGCACAACCATAAAATATTTAATATCAGAAGCTGAAATTTTTGCGCCGTTTTCTCTTTTATCGCCTTGCAAAAAACCATTTGCCTCCAGCATAAGATTAAGGCCTTTTGGCAAAAAATACTCCAATCCAAAATCATAGTTAAGATAATTAGCATAACGTGTCTTGACGCCATTAACGCGCACTTTCTGCGGAAAGCTGTATGCGGCATCAGCGTGTAACATAAACGGTTTTACTTTCTTTGTAAAAATCAAACCCAGGCCTTGGTCCCATGAGCCTCCTCCTGATGTAGCGCCCATTAAATCTGTCCCCAGTTTATCTGTATTTTCATGTTCGTATTTTCCCGTAGGGACTTTTACCTGAAACAGCGCGGCTATGTGCGGAGTATTATCTTTTTCCTCATGCAGACAATATTTCATAAAAATATAACTGTCCCCAAACCCGTCAGAATGCGCTTTTCCATCCGCATTCTTCACGTAATTTTCCTGATAAACTGTTTGAACGTCTATTTCCAGCTGATCTGTAATGCCGTATTGCGCAAATAGCTGTTCCTGATATTGATATTTCCTATTTCCATTATCCAGAGGATTGTAATGGCCTTTTTCATTAAAAGTACCTCTGGTGCGGTTATAAAATAAAAATGGCTGCGTCACAAACTTCCCCTTACCGCATAATGGCGCTGTCCATGTGCTGACAGGGCCTGCGGAAACAGGATTCCATTCATCTTCGGCATAACTAACAGAAACACCTAAAAATAACAAGGATAAGGCCGCTAAAATAAACAGCGAACTTCGTAACATTTTTCTCCTCCATTGTGTTATCTTTTTTATTTTCGTGCTACCATAGCACAAAAAAATAATACTAAAATTCTTTTCCTAACGTTGTTATACTCAGCGCGCCGTGTTTAACGCCCTTAACAGCGCGCAATTTGTCTGAAAGAGTTTTGATCCTGTCAGACTTTCCTTTTACAATAACCACTTCCAGGCAATTATGATGGTCCAGATGCGCATGCTGGCTCGCAACTATCATATCATGGTATTCATGCTGTATATCCACAATCACGTCCATAAGCTCTCTTTTATGATGATCATATACAACGGATATTGCGCCCGCTACCTCTGCGCCTTTTTCCCATTCTTCTTTGACAAAGCTGTCGCGTATAAGGTCTCTTATTGCCTCTGAACGGTTAAAATATTTTTTTTCGGCAATAAGCTTGTCAAAATCATCTAATAATTTTTTCTCGAGAGATACTCCAAATCTTATAAGTCCTGACATTCTTTGCTCCGTGCTACTTTTTTAAAAATTATAACACCACTCCACCAAATGTCAATAAAAATCCTAGAACAACTGCATTATATGACTATGAGTCACTATGATGGGAGCCGGGCTCCCATCATAGCTATTAGCTAAGGTGTATGTCTATCCTTTTTACTTTTCCGTGCCTGATATCTGAGGAATAAGGCTGACCTATTGTATCTTTCTGGATATCTACTTTTCTTCCATCATCATATTCTATAGTTATAGAAACTGCTTTCGCAGAGGACTTGCCAGCGGTGTCTTTCATCTTTGGATTATGATAAACTACAAGGGTTTTACCTAAAAATTTAAATGCGTACGTATTTTTCGGAAGGCCTTTTTTGGGTGTTTTTGTAAAAAGCCAGGATGGCAGCGCCGGGGTAAATCTCAGATTCAGCTCGCCTTTTTCATTTATAAAAAACGGCTCTTTTCCTGCGCTCATCAAAAGCCATATATTCAGCATCTCTGCTGTTGAGCCGCTCAGGCGCGCCACAAATCCCCT
>JAHJGB010000056.1 GCA_018824725.1 Candidatus Omnitrophota bacterium | reverse complement strand
TTTATATTTTGTTGTTAAAATAATTAATTAAATAAATTATCTTTATAAAAAGAAAAAGGAGGCGCTCTATGAGCAAGAAGCAGATTTTTCTTCTTTTGAGTGTGTTTATTCTTACAAGTGCATTATCGGGCTGTACCTATTTAAAGAATAGGGGAAATGACGCTATGGATATGTTTGATGTAGGGATCACCCTTACTTCAAAACCAAACTTTGCTCTCTATTTGGATATAGCACAGGTACTTCCTATAGGATTTAGCCATGTTGATGGCAAATTGATCGGAATCGGCAGGAGCACCTTTGGCGTGCATGATTTTCGTCAGAAAGGATATGGTTATTTAATCGGCGGATCTATGCAAAGAGGCGTAGATAATTACGATCCCAATAATCCCGATGATCCAGCAACATATGATGTTGGTATTTTAGGGTTTACAAATGGAACGCACATGGCCAATTATAATCCTGCGCAATATGAAGAAGGCCGTCCAAAAACACATCCCACATGTCCCAAAACACTTCATTTAGGATGGATAGGAATTGAGTGGGGATGTAAGGCTTGGGATATGCTTGATTTTATATTAGGGTGGACCACACTCGATATTGGCGAGGATGATCTGGCGGGAGTTGATCAGTACACAAGCTATGAGTCTGCGGTTGATGAATCCTCAATGAAGTAGAATTGAGTAATAAATTTTTGAATTAATATGTATAAGAAAGCCGTACTTAAAGATCGGCCCTCATTGCTGAATGCTCATCGGATACCAATTAATCAGATCCGCAGTCAAATCACCGGATTAGAAAAACAGGTTCCTCTGATTAATCGAGGCTCACGCCCCTATATTAACTTCGATAACGCCGCCACTACGCCGTCTTTTAAATCAGTGATTGAGAAAGTTGCCAAGTTTAGCGAATGGTATGCCAGTGTGCATCGGGGAACAGGTTTTAAATCTCAGCTATCCACCCACATATATGAAAATTGCCGGAAAAAAATTATGCAGTTTGTAGGCGCAGATACCAAAGACCACGTAGCGATCTTTACCAGTAATACTACCTGCGCAATAAATAATGTCTGTCAGCATATCGAATTAAAGGATAACGAAGTAATCCTGGTTACGATAGTAGAACACCATTCTAACATGTTGCCATGGAGGGTGAACTGTCCTGTCGAATATGTTGATATGTTTGATAGCGAAGGTAATTTTAGCAGCAAGAAGCTAGAAGAGAAATTACGCACAAGCCAAAAGAAGGTCCGCCTGGTAGCGATAACCGGAGCTTCCAACGTAACGGGGTGCATACCTCCGATTAAAGAAGTATCTCGCGTAGTGCATAACTATGGGGCAGAGCTTCTGGTAGATGCTGCGCAGCTGATTGCCTGTAGGCCCGTAGAGATGCTTTCATTAGATAGCCCAGAGAGAATAGATTATCTTGTATTTAGCGCGCATAAAATGTATGCGCCATTCGGCGTAGGGGTGATTGTCGGCCCGCGCAAGACCTTTATCTCTGGCCGGCCCTATATGGTCGGAGGGGGAACGGTAGATTTAGTTACTTTGGACGATATAGAATGGACGGATGCTCCTGAACGGGATGAACCGGGAACGCCGAATCTTATCGGAGTAGTGGCTTTGATTGAAGCAATAGATGTATTGCGTAAGATCGGCTGGGATTTTATTGTTGAACATAACCGGTTTTTAACTAAGAAATTGTTAGAAGAATTACGAAAATTACCCAAGATTACCATCTATGGTAAGTGTGATCCGGATTGTTCCGTTGATCGAGCGGGAGTGGTTACCTTCAATGCGCAGGGTATTTCACATGCTTTGCTGGCAGCGATCTTAGGATATGAATGGGGGATCGGCGTGCGTAATGGCTGTTTTTGCGCGCAGCCTTATGTGATAAAACTCCTGGGATTAGATCAGGCAGCAGTGAGGAATTATGCAGAGCAGATTAGAGAGGGGGACTGGAGTACGGTTCCCGGGATGGTGAGAGCGAGCTTTGGGATCTATAACACCGAGGAAGAGATAGATTATTTTATCGAAGCGCTCACTTCGATATTAAATAACGGTACTCAAGTTTCATATACGGTGAATCCTCAGACAGGGGAGTATTCGCCGGAGGGGAAAACACCGGATTTTAATCAGTATTTCTCTGTTTAAATACGCTAAGGCTTATGGCTAATTTAGGTATATGTAACAAGTGTGGGAAATCAGTTCCGATTAAACATTATCAGAAAGAGGGCAAAGAGTATCTGGAAAAACTCTGTCCTGATTGTGGTGCTGCGCCTTCATTAATTTCAAATGACACCCGGCAGTATAACCGCAAAAGAGAATTTATGGCTGACCGGCATTATCCGGGATGTCATATGGATTGCCTTAGCTGCACTCATAGAGACCCCAACATTATTTTTATCGAGACCACAAATCGCTGCAATATGAACTGCCCGATCTGTATTACTAATGTTCCCTCAATGGGTTTTCAGTTTGAGCCGCGGATGGAGTTTTTTGACCGAATATTCAGTCATTACGCAAAATTCGAGCGGCCGCCTTCGGTGCAGCTGTTTGGCGGAGAACCCACGATGAGAGAGGATCTCCTCGATATTATAAAACTCGCTAAATCCTATGGGCTCTCGGTTCGTCTGGTGACTAACGGTTTAAAGCTTGCTGATAAGAAGTATGCAGAGAAGATCATGGCTAGTGGTGCTGCGATATTGATCGCTTTTGATGGCCTGAAAAGAGAGATGTATCAGAAGTTAAGAAATTTTCCTGAGTCATTGGACATAAAATTAAAGGCACTAGATAATCTCGCTCATCATAGGCGCAGGAAAGTCGTACTGATGACCGTTGTAGACAAAAATATAAATGGCGATGATATGCCAAAGTTTTTGGCTTACTGTTTAAAAAATCGGCATATCCGCGGAATATTCCTCATGCCTCTGACTCAGGTATGGTCGGACCAGAGGCTGCAATATAAACCCGAGAGGACCACGCAAGAAGACGTTGAAAATATCGTTAAGAATGCAGTCGGAGGTAAGGCGGAGTTTGTTCCTTTGGGTTCCTGGGAATTTCATAACATAGCGAAGGTGCTCAAGCAAACCCTAATGCCTTTTACCGGCGTACATCCGAATTGCGAAAGTTTTACTTACCTTATTCCGCAGGGGAATAAATATGTCTCCATATCAGATTATTTAAAGTTTGGTTTATTTTCGCTAGTAGCCGATCTTAGGGAGATGGATAAAAAGATAGAGCCCTATACTTTAAAAGATCCTATTAGTAAGTGGCATAAATTCAGAGTGCATTTCGTTTTAGCAAGGCTTCTTTTCAAACATATAGATCTTGCTGCAGTGATTGGTAAAAGAGGGTTTTCTGCTTTCATCGGATGGATGAGTTTTTTTGGAAAACTTCTCATCGGCAGAAATTTTTTAGGCGTTCTTAGCAAAGAGACCACCCTAACAGATATCAGAGGGGCATTGCAGATTTTATTACTTCCCTTTGAGGATGATGATATCCTGGAGAGTGCTCGCTTGGAAAAATGCGCTTCCTGCTTTGCCTATATCGATCTAAAGAGCGATACGGTTAAATCAATACCCTTTTGCATCTGGGAAAAATACAAACAACCGATTATGAAAGATATCGCCAAAGAATATAATAAAGAAGGCTACACGCAAGGATTGCCAGATAAGAAAATTGCTTGCTTATGATTAAAGGGGAGAGAAAATGACTTTGAATATGGGGATGTGTGATAAGTGTCGGAAGGTTGTTTCGGTCACTCATCACCAAAAGAATAATAAGGAATACTTGCACAAACATTGTCCTGATTGCGGCGAGGTCGAGACACTCATATCTAATGATGCTTCCCTTTACCGGCGCAAAAGAGAGTTTCTCTCAGAGCATAAATATCAGGGATGCCATATGTCCTGTCTTGACTGCGTGCATAAGGTACCAAACATCGTTTTTGTCGAAACCACCAACCGCTGTAATATGAACTGCCCGATCTGTATCACCAACGTTCCTTCGATGGGTTTTCAGTTTGAACCGCGCATGGAGTTTTTTGACCGGATATTTAAGTATTGCTCCCAGCTCGAACATCCTCCTTCGATCCAGCTCTTTGGCGGTGAACCTACAGTACGCGAGGATATGTTTGAGATTATCGAGCTTGCAAAGTCATACGGCCTGATTGTGCGGATTGCTACTAATGGCTTAAAAATAGCGGATAAGGCGTACGCTCAAAAGGTAATCGATAGCGGAGCTACTGTACTGATCGCCTTTGATGGCTTTAAAAAAGAGATGTATGCCGAGTTACGCGCGCATCCAGAGGCACTGGGATTAAAGCTTAAAGCATTAGAAAATCTCTCCGGGCATAAAAACGGAAAAGTAGTGTTGATGTCCGTAATTGATAAACAGATTAACGGAGATGAGCTGCCTGAATTTTTAAACTTCTGCGTCGATAAGCCGCATATCCGCGGGATTTATTTTATGCCTCTGACCCATGTCTGGTCAAAAGATAGGTTAAACTACGACCCGCAGCGGACAACGCAGGAAGATATCGAGAATTTTGTAAACAAGGCAGTCGGCGGCGGTGCAGAATTTGTACCGATGGGCTCCTTCGAATTTAATAATATCCAAAAAGTATTAGGGAACGAGGTAGTAACCTTTGCCGGCGTGCATGCAAATTGTGAAAGTCTTACCTATCTTATACCGCAGGGCGATAAATTCATTCCTTTATCCCGCTTCCTAAAACATGGTTTTGCCGCTTCCGTAAGAGACCTCAGAGAGCTGGATAAGAGAGTAGCGCGGTTTATTGGTAAGAAACCGGCGGGACTTTGGTTGAAGATCCGGGTGCGTATAGAGCTAGCCAAGGTTTATCTTAAGCACTGGAATTTCTCTGCAATGGTCGGCGCAAAAGGTTTCAGTGCATTTATACGCTGGATGCGTATTTTAGTAAAGTTGCTGATGCAGAGGCCGTTTCTGGAGGTTATACGCGAGGAGACGGTTTTTAAACATCCTAATGTGATATTAGAGATTATTATCCTTCCCTTTGAGGATGATTATACGCTTGAAAGCGAACGCCTACGTTTATGTGCGTCTTGTTTTTGCTATGTGGATGTAGGAACCGATACGGTAAAATCTATTCCCTTCTGCATCTGGGAGAAATACAAAACAGTAGTTATGAAGGATATTGCCGAGAAGTATAATAAAGAAGGGTATAATCAGGGGTTATCTCGCGCTAAGCAAAAGGTGCGAGAAGGGGAGAAAGATAAAGAGGGTGTGCCTCTTTCACGGCCATGCGATTAAATTTTAAGACTAAAAGTTTAGTTGTTATATTGTTGCTTTGCCTATTGTTGGGCAGTTATAATCTAGGTTATGCCGGAGGGGATGTTGCTATGTACTCCCGGGCAATAGCAGTAGCTAAAGCAGGAAACGTTGGCGCGGCATTTATGTACTTCCACTCGCTATTGACCAGATATCCTGACTCGCAATATAGAGAGGAAGCGCTATTTGCACTTGGTGAGTATTATTTCTTAACATCCAATTCTTCTGACGCCGTTAGTAACTTTGTGGCTTTGGTTGATGAATTTCCTGATTTTGAAGGAAAGATCTTTGCTTTAGTTTATCTATTCAAAATAGCAGAGAGGGCGAATGAAAAATCTATGGCTCAAGGCCTGGAAAAGGATATAGTTACTTTTAAACGGTTGATTCT
>JAHJGB010000007.1 GCA_018824725.1 Candidatus Omnitrophota bacterium | reverse complement strand
TTCCGTTTGTGCAAGAACCAATAATCGACTGGTCTATATTTATTTTTTTGAATTTACTTACAGGCCCGGAATTACTCGGCAGATGAGGGCTAGAAACCTGCGGTTCAATTTTATTCACATCATATTCTGTGACTTTACAATACCTGGCTCCTTCATCGCTTTTATAGTATACACCCTTCACCTTTCTTCCTTCACCTCTAACGTATTTTCTGGTAATTTCATCCGGCTCAATAATGCCTGATTTTCCGCCTGCTTCTATTGCCATATTGCACATAGCGAATCTATCGTCCATAGAAAGCGCTCTTATAGCCTCTCCTGTAAACTCCATCGCCATATATAGCGCGCCGTCAACTCCGATATCCCCTATGGTATGTAAAATCAGGTCTTTTCCGCCAACCCATGGCTTCAATTTGCCGTTATATACAAATTTTATGGTCTCAGGGACTTTAAGCCAGATGCATCCGGTTATAAATCCGGCTGCCAGATCAGTAGAGCCGATACCTGTTGAAAATGCTCCCAGAGCCCCGTATGTGCAAGTATGAGAATCAGCGCCTATAATTAAATCTCCCGGCCCCACAAGCCCTATTTCAGGCAAAAGCACGTGCTCCACACCGACTCTTCCTATTTCAAAATAATTGACTATTTTGTGCTTCCTGGCAAAACCCTGAAGTATTTTTGCCTGCTCAGCGCTTTTTTTGTCCTTTGCAGGCGTAAAATGATCCGGCACTAGCGCGATCTTACGCCTATCAAATACCTTTTTAGCCCCTGCTGCCTCAAACTCTTGTATCGCAATAGGCGCGGTAATATCATTCCCAAGCGCCAGGTCTATTTTTGCGTAAATAAAATCTCCCGGGGCAATAGATTTTTTATCTGTATGAGCCAGCAATATTTTTTCAGTGATTGTATATGCCATTTAAATATCCAGCGCTAATGCGTTTTCCGCGCAATCCGGAAATTTTACGCACTTGATGCACTCTGACCAGATTTTATGCGGCAATTCAGCGTGCCCTATCCTTTTAAACCCGAGTTTTTCAAAAAACTCAGGTACATAAGTCAAGGCAAAAACCCTTTTCACCTTTAATTTTTTAGCGTCTTCCAGCGCCTGCTTTACAAGCATGGCGCCGATACCTTTTTTCTGGCTGGCCTCGCCTATTGCAAGAGACTTTACCTCTGCCAGATTCTCCCATGCTATGTGAAGGGCGCAGCACCCTAAAATCTTTCCAGCCTCTTCATAAACAAAAAAATCCCTTATATTTTCATATAACTCATTCAAAGACCTGGGCAGCATGCGGTCCTGTTTGGCGTAAAAATTTATAAGTTCCTGCATATCCTTTATATCTTCTATCGTAGCTTTTCTAATCATCTACAACACCATCCCTTTGGGTATAACCACTATGCCTGATTCGGTTACGGTAAACCTTTTCTTATCTTCTTTCAGATTGTAACCTATTTCCATTTTTTGCGGCACCTTTACATTCTTATCTATAATAACTCTTTTAACCTTGGCGTACCTGCCTATATCAACGCCTTCCATGAGTATCGAATCGCTGACCTCTGAAAAACTATTTATCCTGACATCCGGGGAAAGTATGCTGGATTTTACCTTGCCTCCGCTGATAATACAGCCGTTCGAAATAATAGAATTCAGCGCCATGCCGATCCTGTTACTGTCTTCTTCTGCCCATACGCTTTTTGTAGGCCCGTATTGCCCCTGATATGTCCTGAAAGGCCACGCTTTATCGTATAAATTCATCGGCGGCACAACCTGAATAAGGTCCATATTGGCTTCAAAATATGCGTCTATGCTTCCTGCATCTTTCCAGTATTTTGGCTGGTCAGCATCTTTATCCTTAAAATTAAAAGCATAGACCCTGCTGGAAGAAAGCATCAGGGGAATAATATTTTTCGCAAAATCATGGCTGGATTTTTCATCCCTGGCATCCTCTTCAAGCACCCTTTCCAGGACATCTGTGTTAAATATGTAAATACCCATTGAGGCGTATACTGATTTCCCGGGGCTTATCTTTTCAACCTGTTTCTTCGGTTTTTCTATAATATTTTTTACCTTCAACTCCTTGCCCACCTCGCATATCCCGAATTCCCCTGCCTTTTCTTTGGGGACTTCTATCACGCTTATGGTAAGATCTGCCTTATTTTCTTTATGAAAATCTAGCATCTCTCCGTAATTCATTTTATAAACATGGTCACCAGCCAGAATCAATACATATTTTGGTTTTTCGTCTTCAATAGCATATATATTCTGATAGATCGAATCAGCCGTGCCTTTATACCAGTGCTCATCCACCCTTTGCTGCGCAGGAATAGCGTCCACGTACTCGCCCAGTTCCCCGTTCAATACATTCCATCCTCTTGAAATATGCCTTGTGAGCGAGTAGGATTTATACTGGGTAAGGACGTGAATTTTCCTGAGGCTTGAATTAATGCAATTCGACAGCGTAAAGTCTATAATCCTGTATATGCCTCCAAAAGGCACCGCAGGCTTTGCCCTGTCCTTGGTAAGCGGATAAAGCCTCTCGCCTTTTCCTCCGGCCATTATAAATGTAAGCACGTTTCTCATAGAAAGATTATTTTACAATACCAGTGAGTAAAATGCAATTAAAATCAGTTTTGATACGGGAGTTGAATTATGGGAGCCCGACTCCCATAATAAATACTCTTATCGCAATAAGGCAGATTCAAGAAGGGTTTTGGTGTATTGATGCTGAGGGTTTTTAAAAACATTTTCGCACGAGCCGGATTCAATAAGTTTACCTGACTGCATAACCATTACCCTGTCGCATATGGAACCTATGACTCCCAGATCGTGGCTTATAAATAAGTAAGTAAGATTTTTTCTTTTTTGCAGCTCTATCAAAAGATTCAATATCTGAGCCTGCACAGATATATCAAGGCTTGATACAGGCTCATCGCATATTATAAATTCCGGATCAGTAGCAAGGGCCCTTGCAATGCCTACTCGCTGGCGCTCCCCGCCTGAAAGTTCCGAAGGCAGCCTGTTTAAATAAGTTTCTCCAAGGCCTACTGTTTCTAAAAGCTCTATGGTTTTACTTTTGCGATTATTCTCAGAAACATTTTTATATATATCATAGACCTCTTCTATTACTTTACCTATCTTCATCCTGGGATCCAAAGACGCATATGGGTCCTGGAATATTATTTGCAGGTCCTTGCGCGTTTTTCTCATGTCATTGTGCGAAATGTTAAATAAATCTTTACCTTTATAAAAAATACTGCCTTTATCTGCGCCGAGGAGGCGCAGCACCAGCTTCGCAAGGGTGCTCTTGCCACACCCGGATTCCCCCACTAGCCCCAGCACCTCGCCTTTAAAAACAGAAAAACTTACATCATCCACAGCTCTGACCTTGTGTTTCTTAAAACCCTTGCGCAAATTATCTATTATTAATAATTCCATTTTATTGGAGTAGCGGAGCGCAGCTCCGCGCTGATTGTTCTGATACACCTAGATGCCTGTCCGCCGGATACATCTTTTAATTCCGGTTCTTTTTCCGAGCACTTGTCTATCCTGAACCTGCATCTGGGATAAAACTTGCATCCTTCAGGCAATTCAGAAAATAACGGCGCCCTTCCGCCTATTGCGTTAAAAAGTTTTTTTCTATGCTTTAACGAAGGGATTGAGTCTATCAGGCCTATTGTATATGGATGAGCCGGGCTGGAAACTATTTTTTCCTTTGGCCCGCATTCTATAATCTTGCCTGCGTACATAATAGCGACCTTATCAGCTATATTAAAAACTATTCTTAAATCGTGGGATATAAATAAGATTGCCAGGCTCATCTTATTTTTTAGTTCCATAATAAGATCCAATATCTGGCGCTGCACAGTAACGTCAAGCGCGGTAGTCGGTTCGTCCAGCACTAATAAATTTGGTCTGGGAGCAATCGCCATCCCGATCATAGCGCGCTGCTGCATGCCTCCTGAAAGCTCATGAGGATAAATATTTTTCCTGTCTATAATTTTTTCAAGCCCCACGCTTTTTAAAATCTCTGCGATCCGGCTGTCAGGATTATCTTTTTCTTCCAGAGATTCCCGCATCTGCTCATATATTGTAAAAACCGGGTTCAGGGAACTGAACGGTTCCTGAAACACATATGAAATCTTTTTGCCTCTTATACACCTCAATTCTTCGGAGGTTAATTTCAATACATCCCTTCCTTCAAATAAAATTTCGCCGGCGCTGATATTGCCTTTCCGCTCAGGTATAAGTTTTGTTATGCCGAGTCCGGCTGTGGTTTTACCGCACCCTGATTCGCCTATGAGGCCCACGCACTCGCCTTTATCTATATCAAGGTCAATTCCACGCACAACCTCTACCGGGCGATTGTCAGATTTATAATTAATTTTTAAATTTTTTATATGCAATAACATATTATTTTAATAATTTTTCCCTTATTCCTTCGCCCAATAAATTATACCCAAGCACTGTTATAAAAATCGACAGGCCAGGAAATAGCATCATCCACCAGCCAGCGCCCATCACAGCCTTGCCTTCGCTCAGGATATTGCCCCAGCTTGGCGTAGGCGGCTGAACACCTATACCCAGAAAACTTAAACCTGACTCTACTAAAATAGCGCCTGCTATCCCCAGGGTAACGCTCACTAGCACAGGGGCCATTGCATTCGGAATAAGATGCCTTGCGATTATTCTCAGATCACTCGCGCCTATTGCCTTCTCAGCGTATATAAAATCTCTTTCTTTTAAACTTAATATTTCAGCCCGCATAAGGCGGGCCATACCCATCCAACTCGTAACTCCTATTATCACCATTATATTTATTATACTTGGCTCCAAAAGCGCAATCACAGCCAGTATCAGGAAAAATGTCGGAAAACAAAGCATTATATCTATAAATCTCATAATAACAGTATCTGCCCATTTACCGTAATAACCTGCTATTGCGCCAAGCGCTATCCCTATCAGGCCGGCTATGCCTACTGCTATAAATCCCACCATTAAAGATATCCTGGACCCGTAAACCATTCTTGAAAATAAATCCCTGCCCAGGCTGTCTGTGCCGAAAATATGCGAGCTCGAAGGAGGCGTGAGTATATTTTCAATATCAATCTGCCCGGGATTATAAGGCGCTATCACAGGCGCAAAAATAGCTACTATTATAAAAAACCCTACAATCCCCAATCCAAACAAGGTCAATTTATTCATAGATTATCTTCTAATTTTATCCTTGGGTCCACTGCCGCATATGAAATATCTGCCAAGAGATTTCCCAGAAGCGTAAGAACAGCTCCCATAACCAGCACCCCCATAATCACCGGATAATCCCTTGCCATGACTGACTCATAAAAAAGCCTGCCCATCCCGGGTATGCTGAATATTGATTCAAAAATAACGCTGCCGCCTATGAGCCCTGGCACTGATAATCCTAAAATAGTTACAATAGGTAAAAGCGCATTTTTTAACGCATGCTTATAAAGGACTTTTTTTTCCGTTAAGCCTTTTGCCCTGGCAGTCCTGATGTAATCCTGTTTTAAAACGTGCAACATGCTACTTCTCATATATCTTGAAATCCCTGCAAGCCCTCCGAAAGCTGAAACAAGCACAGGTAAAACAAGATGTTTCGACATATCAACGACCTTCTCAAAAAATCCGAATTTTTCAAATTCCAAAGACTTAATCCCGGATATAGGCAATATACCCCATCTTACTCCTATGTAATCCATCAGGATCAAACTCAACCAGAAAGTCGGCACTGCAAAACCTATAAATACAAAAACTGTCATAAACTTGTCGTAAAAACCTCCCTCTTTAACCGCTGAACTCACGCCTATGGGTATACCTATTAACAGTATCAGTATAATTGAAAATAGTTCTATGGTAAGGGTGACAGGGATACGCTCCATGATTTTCTGCATCACAGGCCTTGAATCCATAAAAGAAATCCCGAAATCAAACCTTGCGAATCTTTTAAGCCATTCAATATACTGGATATGAAGCGGTTTATCCAGGCCGTATAGATGCGAAATCCTTTCTCTTGCCTCCATTGAAACCTTGGGATTAAACTGCGCCTCCAGATCAGTGGGTTTTCCGGGCGCAATATGGATAACGCTGAACGTAATAATAGTTATGCCCAATAAAAGCACAACCAGCCCTATAATCCTTTTTAAAATATACTTTCCCATATTTAGCGGGTGTAGCGCTGTTGGGCGCTAGGCACGAACCACTTGATAAAATTATAGCCTATGCCGCTGGCTGCGACTTCAATGCCTTTAAAACGGCTGTTTAATATAGGCAAAGCATCCGGAACAAATAAAAATAGGTATGGCTGATCCTGATACAGGATCTCGTGTATCCTGTGGTAGATAATCTTGCGCTCCTCCTGATTAAAAGTCCTTCTGCCCTTTAAAAGCAAATCATCCACTTCGGCATTGCTATAACCCACAAAATTAAACTCTCCTTGTTTTGTTTTGGAAGAATGCCATATATCATACATGTCAGGGTCCATGGATAATCCCCATCCTAAAAGAACAGCTTCAAACCGCCTCTTGTCTATAAACTCGCTGACAAATGCGCTCCATTCTATTATCTTTATCTTAACCTCAATACCTACTTCCTTAAGCCTTCTCTGGATTATTTCCAACGCCATCTTGCGCTCGTTATTGCCCTGATTAGTAATAACAGTAAATGAAAATTTCATCCCGTCTTTTTCCCGTAT
>JAHJGB010000006.1 GCA_018824725.1 Candidatus Omnitrophota bacterium | reverse complement strand
GCTAATCTTCTTTTTCCCTTTTTATCTTGGCGCCTAACTTTTCTAATTTTTCCTTTATATGATGATATCCCCTGTCCAGGTGGTATATCCTTGATATCTCTGTCTTGCCTTTTGCCACAAGGCCTGCCAGCACCAGTCCCGCGCTCGCTCTTAAATCAGAAGCCATCACAGGCGCAGCGCTGAGCTTGGGAACGCCTTTCACTATTGCGCTCGAGCCTTCCAGTATTATATGCGCGCCCATCCTGGCAAGTTCGCTTATATGCATAAATCTTTCCGGATATATTTTCTCTGTTATTACGCTGATGCCCTTGGTCATGCACATAAGCGCAGTCATCTGCGCCTGCATATCCGTAGGAAATCCCGGGTAAGGCAAAGTAGTAGCGTCAACAGGCTTTATAGGCCCAGTCTTAACAACCCTTAAGCCATCTTTTGTGTTTGTGATTTTCACTCCCACGTCTTTTAATTTATCTATCACAGCCCCCAGATGCTCTATATTTGCGCCTTTTATTAAAACATCTCCACCTGTAATCGCGGCTGCTACCATGAAAGTGCCTGCCTCTATCCTGTCGTTTATTATTGAATATTCTGCGCCATGAAGAGACTTTACGCCTTCTATCTCCAATATCGGGGTTCTCTGGCCTTTTATCTTAGCGCCCATTTTTACAAGAAAATCTGCCAGGTCGCAAACCTCAGGCTCACAGGCCGCGTTCTCAATAACTGTTTTCCCTTTTGCTAGTGTTGCGGCCATCATTACATTTGCAGTGGCAAGGACGCTTGATCCGAATTTTCCCCCGAGATAAACCCTGCTGCCAGTAAGGTGTTTTGCGTTCGCGATCAGGTACCCGTGTTCTATTTTTATGTTCGCGCCAAGCGCGTTGAGACCTTTTATATGTAGATCTATGGGCCTTGGCCCTATCACGCATCCTCCGGGCATTGATACCTCTGCGTGCTTCAGTTTTCCGAGCACAGGCCCCAGTACGCACACAGATGCCCTCATCCTGCTGACAAGTTTATATGGCGCGACATAATTCCTGTATCCGTTCGGATGACTAATAACCACCTGGCCTTCCATATCAGCCTTAACGCCCATATTTCTGAGTATCCTGAGCATGTTGTATACATCATCCAGCGGCGGGACATTTTTTATAATGCATTTTTCATCCGTAAGAAGCGTGGCTGCTAGTATGGGAAGCGCAGCATTTTTTGCTCCGCTTATCTCCACAGTGCCTTTCAGCCTCACGCCTCCTTCTACAATAAATTTATCCATATCGCCCTTTCAATTCCTGAAAAATCCCTGATTATCCTATATACATCAAATATATTATGAGATAAAAATATATCTTCTACGGCCTCTCTTTGGCCAAAGCCTATTTCCAATAAAATACTTCCGCCTTTTTTCAGATATCTGCGCGACTCCTTCGCTGTATCCCTGTAAAAATCCAAGCCGTCTTTGCCGCCGTTCAGGGCAATGCGAGGCTCCAGCCTGACCTCTTTCTGCAAAAAAGGAAAATCCGCCTCCTTTATATAAGGCGGATTGCAGACTATTATATCAAATTTCGGATTTTCCGCAAACATTAAAGCATTAAAAAGATTTCCCTTGTAAAACTTTATACTGGCGCTTGCTTGATGCAGGGCTGCGTTTTTTTCTGCTATCTTTAGAGCGTTTTCGGATATGTCAGTAGCAATTATTTCCGCCTGAGGTATTAATTTAGCCAGGCTTACGGCAATATTGCCGCTGCCTGTGCAAAGGTCCAATATTTTTGGCGCTATAAATCGCGCGCCTACAATCTCATTAACCAATATTTCTGTTTCCGGCCTTGGGATAAGGACGTCTTTTGTTACGATAAAACCCAGTCCCATGAATTCCGCGCGGCCTGTGATGTACTGCGCAGGCTCTCCGCTTAGCCTGCGGCTGACCAGCAAATCATATAATTCCTCTATTGTCTTATTGATAATAAACTCTTTTACGTATAAATCCAGCTTTTCGCAGTTAAATAAAAATTCCAAAAGTATTTCCGCTTCCGCTCTGGAAACAACTCCGGAATGCTTATTTATCAAATAAAATACGTCTTTTTTTGAATCGGCTGTTTTCAATATCATGCGTCCTGTTTCCCAAGTTTCAATTTTCTCTCCGTCCGTATCAATGCTTCTATGATTTTATCCATATCGCCTTCCATTACATTGGGCAGGTCATGTATCGTAAACCCTATCCTGTGGTCTGTAACGCGGCGGTCAGGAAAATTATAAGTCCTTATTTTTTCGCTCCTGTCTCCTGACCCCACCTGTATTCGCCTGTCCTTTGCCACCTTTAGTTCCTGCTCTTTCCTGATGTGTTCAAAAAGCCTTGCCCTCAAAACCCTCATCGCCTTTTCTTTATTCTTATTCTGAGACCTTTCGTCCTGGCAGGTAACCACCATACCTGAAGGTATATGAGTGATACGCACAGCTGATTCAATCTTATTGACCCCCTGGCCGCCTGCGCCGGATGCCCTGAAAACATCCAACCTGATATCCTGCGGATTTATCTGCACTTCCACATCCTCTGCTTCAGCCAGGACCGCCACGGTCACAGCTGAGGTATGGATCCTGCCTGAGGCCTCTGTGGCAGGAACCCTCTGAACCCTGTGTACGCCTTTTTCGTATTTTAATTTTTTGTAAACGTTAGTGCCTTTAACCGCAAATATAACTTCTTTAAAGCCTCCTGCCTCTGCAACATGATTATCCATTATCTCTACTTTCCAGTTGTTTTTCGCTGCATATTTGGAATACATCCTGAAAAGGTCTCCTGCGAACAGCGAAGCCTCTGCCCCGCCTGTGCCTGCCCTGATTTCCACTATAACATCTTTATTTGCGTCAGGGTCTTCTTCCAGCAGCATCTCTTCCAACTCGGTTTTAAGCCCGCTTTCTTTTTTTTCTAGCTCAGCGATTTCCCCTTTTGCCATTTCCACCAATTCTTTATGAGATTCTTTTTCCAAAAGATGCCTTGCGCCTTCCAGTTCAGCCAGGACCTTCTTGTACTCTGTATATTTTTTTACAGTGTCCCCAAGCAACGACATCTCCTTGGCCAGTTTCTGGTAGCTGTCAGTATTACCTGCCACAGCAAGGTCTGCCATCAACACATGCAGCTCATTGTAACGTTTTAATAAAGAGTCTAATTTTTCGAACATAATAATATTCACGATGGAAGTCCGACTCCCATTGGGAGTCGGACTTCCATCGTGATCCATCTTAAACTTTCTTTTCTTCTTTCTTGTACTTCTTCAAAAACTTCTCCACCCTGCCTGCGGAATCTACGAATTTCTGCTTGCCAGTGAAAAACGGGTGGCATTTAGAGCATATTTCCACGCGCACGTTCTGTTTTGTAGAGCGCGTATGGATTACTTCCCCGCATGCGCAGGTAATAGTCGTTTCTTTGTACTCCGGATGAATTTTCTCCTTCATTTTATCCCCCTTATTTGTTCATGCTGTCCAAGAAATCTTCGTTTGTCTTGGTTTTAGAGATTTTCTCTATAAGAAGCTCCATGGCCTCTACGCTGTTCAATTCATTGAGGACTTTTCTCAAGAGCCATATCCTCTGAAGCTCTTTTGCTTCCACAAGCAGATCTTCTTTTCTCGTATTGGACCTTTTGATATCTATGGCAGGATAAACCCTTCTCTGGAAAAGCGTCCTATCGAGCTGTAATTCCATATTGCCCGTGCCTTTGAATTCTTCAAATATAACTTCATCCATCCTCGATCCTGTATCCACAAGGGCTGTTGCTATGATAGTGAGGCTGCCGCCTTCTTCTATATTCCTCGCTGCGCCAAAAAATCTTTTCGGTTTATGAAGCGCGTTTGAATCCACGCCTCCTGAAAGTATTTTACCTGAATGAGGCACTACAGTGTTGTACGCCCTGGCTAACCTTGTTATGCTGTCCAGAAGAACTACAACGTCTTTTTTGTGTTCCACCAGCCTCTTTGCTTTTTCCAGCACCATCTCAGCAACCTGGACATGCCTTTCGGCAGGTTCATCAAAAGTGGAGCTGATGACCTCGCCTTTCACGGATCTCTGCATATCAGTAACTTCTTCAGGCCGCTCGTCTATCAACAGCACCATTATAATAGATTCCGGAAAATTGGTTGCGATGCTGTTGGCTATTTTCTGCATTAGGATGGTTTTGCCGCTATAAGGAGGCGCGACTATCATGCCTCTCTGGCCTTTTCCGATAGGAGTCAACAGATCTATAATACGCACAGACGTGTCTACGGTTTTTGTCTCAAGCTTATATCTTACGTTAGGGTATATCGGGGTCAGGTTGTCAAAAAGCACCTTATCTTTTGCCGCCTCAGGGCTTTCAAAATTAACAGCCTCGACTTTTAACAGGGCAAAATACCTTTCCCCTTCCTTGGGAGGCCGTATCTGGCCGCTGACTGTATCGCCGGTCCTGAGTTCGAATTTTCTGATCTGCGAAGGCGATATGTAGATATCGTCCGGGCAGGGCAGATAATTGTAATTCGGCGAACGCAGAAATCCGAAGCCGTCCGGCAATATCTCCAGGACTCCCTCCCCGAATATAAGCCCGTCTTTTTCTGTCTGAGCCTGAAGCACCTTGAATATAAGGTCTTGTTTTTTGAGGCCGCTGACGCTGTTCACATTCAGCTCATGCGCGAGCTTGTTCAGTTCTGATATCTTCATTGATTTCAATTTTTCAATATCCAGCTTTTCTTTCACATCCATATTATACTCCCCTTTGTTTCCAGATCTCTGTGACCTGGTTTAATGTGTCTAGTTTTGAACCGCTATTATCTATGATAAAATCAGCAAATGCCAGTTTTTTCTTAAAAGGCATCTGCATCCTTATTCTCTTAAAGGTTTCTTTGGCTGCTAGCCCCCTGTCTTCCCTTACCCTCTTAACCTGCTCTTCTCTATCATTGGCCACCAATATTACCTTATCCACCTGTTTGTAAAAACCTGATTCTATCAAAAGCGGCGCCTCAATCACGATAACCTTGCCTTTTCCGGCCTTTATAATCTTTTTTATCTCTTTTATGACTTCCGGATGGGTAAGCCTATTTAGGGTTTTAAGTTTTGCCTTGTCTTTAAAAACAATCTTTCCAAGCTTTTGCTTGTCTATCTGCCCGGTTCTTCCCAGTATGCCCTTGCCGAAATACCTCACTATTTTCTTATAACAGCTTTTGCCTGGTCTTATGAGCGAATGATAAATCTTATCCGCGTCAATCGCATAAGCGCCAAGCTTCGCAAACATCTTCGCTACTGTTGTCTTTCCGCTTCCAAAACTTCCTGTTATGCCTATGATCATAGCTTTCGTCTTTAATCGCGGAAATACGCGGAACCTCTTGACGCGCTCGGGGTAAACTCCACGCGGAATTACGCCGAAGCAAACACTAACTTCCGCATTTTTCCGCGTCTGTTCCGAGCAAAGCGAGGAACAGCTTCCGCGTTAGTTCTGCGATTCTGCCATATCCATCCAATTTTTGCCGTATTGCACGCTTACCTTTATCGGAACCAGCAGCTTTACAGCGCCTTCCATTTCTTCTTTTACCAGCTCTTTCATCTTGTCCAGCTCAGCCTTGGGCACTTCAAAAACAAGCTCGTCGTGCACCTGTAAAGTCATCAGCGATCTTAAATTCTTTTTCTTCATCTTTCTGTGAATATTTATCATAGCGATTTTTATCAGGTCAGCTGCTGAACCCTGTACAGGCGTATTTATGGCGATTCTTTCCGCCTGCTGCTGTTCTCTCATGCCGCCTGTTTTTATTTCCGGGATATACCTCCGCCTGTTAAAAAGCGTTGTCACGTATCCCACGCTCCTAGCCTCTTCTATTTTATCTTCCATATAAACCCTTACGGCGGGATATCTTTCAAAATACGAATCTATGAATTGCTGCGCGCTGCCCGGATCTATGCCCAGGCCTTTACCTAATCCGAAGGCGCTAATTCCATAGATAATCCCGAAATTCACGGTCTTGGCGTTTGCCCTCATTTCAGGAGTCACGTCTTTTTCTTCTACACCGAAAATAAGAGAGGCTGTGTGGCTGTGCACATCCCTGTCTTTCTCAAAAGCAGCTATCAGTTCCCGATCTTTTGACATATGAGCCAGGATCCTGAGCTCTATCTGGGAATAATCAGCTGACATTATAAAATTGCCTTTTTCTCCTATGAACGCCTTTCTTATCTTTCTGCCTTCCTCTGTTTTGACAGGTATATTCTGGATATTCGGGTTGGAGGAAGAAAGCCTTCCTGTGGCAGTAACAGCCTGATTAAAAGAAGTGTGAAGCCTGTGTGTTTTTTTATTAATAAGTTCCGGCAGGGCATCCACATAGGTAGACTTCAATTTGGACAATTCCCTGTACCTCAAAAGCTCTTTAGGGAGCACATGCAGAGAAGAAAGCCTTTCAAGCACCTCTACATCTGTCGAAGCCCCTGTCTTTGTCTTTTTTACAACCGGTAGTCCTAATTTTTCAAATAAAATCTTACTGAGCTGTTTGGGAGAATTGATATTGAACTCTTCGCCCGCTATGCCGTATATATCCTTTATCAGCCCTGAAAGTTCTTTTTCCATCCCGAGGGATGTTTCTTTCAAAAAATCAACATCTATCTTAACCCCGTTTTTCTCCATATCGCTCAGCACATCCACAAGCGGCAGCTCTATATCGTTAAAAAGCGAATCCAGTTCCTTTTTTAAAAGTTCTTTCTCGAATATGTTCTTAAGCCGCAAAGTGACATCGCTGTCTGCGCACGAATACATGGAAACCTTCTCCACGTCTACCATATCCATCGTGACCCTTTTCTTGCCTGCGCCCAAAAGTTCGTTTATAGGCGTCATTTTATGGTCAAGATATTCAAACGCGAGATCGTCCAGTCCATGGCTCATCCTGGAAGGATTTAGCAGATACGACGCTATCATTGTATCGTGAGTTATCCCCCTGACCTCTATGCCATAATTTGACAGCACCAGTTTATCGTATTTTATATTCTGGCCGATCTTCTTTATTTTTTCGTCTTCAAGAATAGTCTTTAGCTCTTTTAATGCCTCGCTGATATTTGACAGCGCAATATAATACGCTTCGCCTTCTTTCCAGCAAAACGATATGCCCACAAGAGCCGCCTCCATGGGCTGCTCGCTTGTAGTTTCAATATCCAGCACAAATTCTTTTTTTGTTTTCAATTCTTTTATAAAATCCTTGAAATCAGCCGGACCGGAGATTGTCTTATAGCGCGCCTCTTTGTGGACATCCGAATTTGAGGACGCAATTTCCCTGGCGAAGGTTTTGAATTCCAGCTCTTTAAAAATCCCCAGTAGTTTTTCTGAATCAGGGCATTTTACGCGCATATTTTCAATATCTATCTCTATAGGAGCATCTTTATCTACGGTGGCGAGCTCTTTTGACATCCTCGCGCTATCCTCCTGTTCAGACAGCATCTTTCTCCTGGATTCGCTTTTTATCTTATCAAGATTTTTATAAAGGTTATCCAGGCTGCCGAATTCCTTTATCAGCTCTATGGCTGTCTTTTCTCCTATGCCGCGTACTCCGGGGATATTATCAGTGGCGTCTCCTGCGAGCGCGATAAAATCAGTTATATTTTCAGGCCCTAGCCCGGAAAACCTCTCTACAACAGCCTGGCTATCATAGATAAGATCGTCTTTATGAGCGCTGTAAACCTTGATATTTTTATCTACCATTTGAAGCATGTCCTTATCGCCTGTTACTATGTACACATCTATCCCTTGTTGAGATGTCTTCTTAGCAATGGTTGCCAGAATATCATCCGCCTCGAAACCCTGTTTTTCAAAAATAGGCACATTGTAAGCTGAAACGGTTTCCTTTATCAATCCCATCTGGCTCACCAGATCGTCCGGCATGGGTTTCCGGTGAACCTTGTAGTCCTCAAACTGCTCGTGCCTGAATGTGGGGCCTTTCATGTCAAATGCAACAGCCAGGTAAGCCGGCTTTTCTTTCTCCAATAATTTCTTAAGCATCAGGATAAACCCATATACGGCGTTCGTGGGCCTGCCCTTTGAATTCCTGAGCTCTTTTATGGCATAAAAAGCCCTGTAACAATAAGAGTTTCCATCAATCAAAAAAAGTTTTTCTTTTTTAGTCATTCATTATTTATCAGGGATTTCCTAAAATAGGAAGGGTATGTTTCTGCATAAAACAGGCGGTTCTATTCCGGTAAAATGTTCAATATCGCTTCGAATTCTTTCCTTGCGCCTGCGAATTCTTTCTGGCGGTAGCGTATCATGCCTTCTTTGTAATGATCTTCTATCCTCTCCTCCTTCATCTTAAGCTTTATTGTTTCCTCCAGCTTTAAAAGCTGCTTATTGTCCGGAGAACTCTGCTTGGCGATCCTTATTGAATCCAAGGCTTTCGCGTATTCGCCCTTATTGTAAAAATCCTTTGCCTTTCCGTAAGATGTGTTTAGTTCGCCCGCAGTCACAGCCTTTGATTTGGGTTGTCTCTTTACAATAGGGGCGGCTGTTGTTTTGCCGCTTTTTTCTTTCTTGAGCCTTTCTTCAGCCAGCCTCAGGGATTCCTGAAGCTCTTTGTCAAGGCTTCTTTCTTTTTCAGAAACAGCTTGCGCTGATTTTTTATTTCTTTCACCACCTACCCTGGTCCAATTAGAAGATTTTTTTGCCCTGGCCTCTGGTTTTTGTTTTTTTTCAACTACTTTCCTGGCAGGGGTTTCTTTTTTAACAGGTCCTTTATATTTGGGTTTTACGCTGGGAACCTGTTTCTGCTCTGCCATTTGCGCGGTTTTTATTGCTCCCTTATCAATGAGGCCAAGTTTCTCTAATCTATTTTTTGCTTCCTGTGTCCATGGGTCTTCAGGGCTGCCTAGTTTGTACCTTCTCATCCAGTGAAAAGCAGCCTTTTCCAATTCGCCTTTCCTTTCATAAAGAAGCGCCATGTTTGTGTGGACTTCTTTATAGCCGGAATCTATGGCCAGCGCCTTTTCATACTCTGATTCTGCCCTGTCCAGCCATCCCTTTGACTCAAATAAAATACCCAGGTCATTATGAGGAGACGCGTAATCCGGCATCAGGTTAGCTGCTTTCTGATACCATTCAATCGCAGTATCTATATCCCCGCGTTGCTGAGCGTCATACCCCTTTGTTCTGTAAGCCTCTGCATCGCTTGACACGCTCGTCTCTTTACCGGCATATATATGAGATATATTTAAAAATGGCAGTAAAAATAAAATCACTAAACAGACCAGGCTGACTCTTATAAATCTTTTGCGATTTATTCTCTCCATTGCCCATAAGTTTATCATATACCCCTTATTGCGTCAAGAAAAAAACGTTACAAATTCAACATTGTCATTTTTATAGTTGTTTGGGTTATACATTCGCGGCCACAAAACCGCACCCTTCAAGGTACGGATGGAATATGGCCACTCAGTATTCCGCCCAAGGAATCCCGGGCTTTAACCCGGGCAGGCTCCATTTTTATTCTTTTTGGATATGCGCGGAAAAGTAGCTGCCGGTTAAGGCATCAATATCTGCGGTCAGTTCCTGCAGCCTAAGTTCTTTTTCAATGCTCGCCTTTAAATCCTTTGGAGGGAAAGCCAGTAAATCTATCTGAAGCCGCCTTCTTTCAAAATATGTCCTTGTGACCTCGTTCATTATATCATCCCTGAGTTCCACCATTAACTTGGATCTGGTATCTATGGATGTCTGATCCCCGTTCCAGATAAGCTCCCCCATATCCCAAGACATAGTAACATCCCAGCTGACAGCGTCTTTTCCTCTCTGCAGGGTGTCGGGATTGGTCCCTGAATCCCAGTGCCAGTAATCAGTCAGGTATCTATCCGCCCCTATTGAAATATTGGGAAGCAGGGCTTTTTTATCAGCAGACTCTCTCCACTTTTTTATTTTATCTGGATGCACTTCTGCGTATTTAATAGCTGCTTGCTGCACCTCGTTTATGCCCGGTTCTTTTTCAAACTGTTGCAAAAAATCCTGTTTCTGATTTTCAAAATCATCATCTGCGGTAAATTTAACTGCCGCATATCGGCTGCTCCCGTATAAACCTTTTCTTGTGGCAACCCAGGCATTTCCATTGGAATCTATTGCCATAGAATTTACCTGCCTGGTTGCCATACCTTTGTATAGGCTATGCCATAGTTTATCCGCATCTGAAAAAATAAAAACGCCTTTATCCGTTATCGCGTATAAAGCATCTTTGAATAAAACCCGTTTTATCCTTAGGGACATTAGCCCTGCGCTGACAAAACCCTGCCAGGTCTCGCCTTTATCCTCGCTTATAAATATCCCGGAATCAGTTGCAAGAAATATATTACCCCGGTCAATAGCAATGCTATTGACCGGCTTTATCGCTTTAAGAGACTTGTCAGCGATATCTGTATCGTATTCAGCATCTTCTCTCTCGGTTACAAAAGTCCTTTTCCATCCTTCTCCTGAATTTTTGTATACGCCTTTTTCTGCTGCAACAAAGATCTCATCATTTAAAAACTCTACCCATTTTAAATTAAGGCCGAAACCTCCTATATCATCCCTTGACCATCCCAGGCCGTTAGCGCTGCTTATAAAAAGCCCGGCGCCTGTAGCGAGATACAGCCTATTATCTTTTGAAAATGCTATATGCGATACATTATTTTCTTTGCTCCCCATGCCTTTAAATATCTTTTTCCAAGCTGTTTTGCCGTCACTGCTCGTAAACACCCCGTTTTTCGTGCAGACAAAAATACCCTGTTCCCGGGCCCTGACAAAATTAATCCTGTCGTCATTTATCTGCGCAGAAAATACAGCAGTCCAATTATTCCCGCCACCTTCTTTCCTGTACAAAACTTTTTCATCTGCCGCATAAACAGTTCCTTTATTATCTGCGCAGACCTCGTTTAGGCCAGAGCCCGCAAGACCAGGCGCTGGTTCCCAGGCATCGTCGCAAAAAACACCAGTATTAAAATTAAAGGTGATAAATAAAAACAATAGCGGAAAAGATACTTTGCAGGTATTTAGCAAGATAAGGCCAGTATACTATGCGGGCAGGAAAATAATCAACAGGCAATGGTTCATATAATTGTGCCTATCAGGCACAAGGATCAGGCCTTTGGCTTTTTCAATAAAGATATAATGCCTTGTATTATTAATAGAGTACAGATTATAAGAGCTATTATAGACTTCGGCCCTATATAATTTCTAGCCTTTCCCATTATCGTATCAAACATTGCTATGAATATGGCACCGAGTATCCCAAGGATTATCAATACCGTGCCTTTAGTTTTCACTTTCATACGCCCTCCTTTTTTAATAATATTACCATGTTTCTGCATAAAATCAAGAAAATTATAATTTACATTTTTTAAATATCCTAACCATTTGAAATTATTAATGTTATGAGTGATGTCAGATTTGAATAATCGCTTCTAATATGGTATAGTTATAGTAGGAGGAGGCTAAGATGCTTAAGCTGAATGCGCTCATATTAGCAGGCTTTATCTTGATACCCATATGCGCATACGCAGGTGCGGATTCAAGCCCTGTAACAGCAGACGTTACGTCTTGCTCTTTTTCTGAATGGGTCAACACCAAGCCGTGCGGCAATGCAAACGACGAAACTGCGAAAAAAATTATCATAAGAGAGCAATGGGAAAGACAGCTCGGGATAGACATTTTCTATCCTTATTTCAAAGCCAAAGAATTGGAAACAAAGGTAAGAGAAAAAACAAGCGTGAGGGTTTTTAAAATGAGGGGTAAGTCGGAATTTAAAACGAATGAAGCAAAATATACATTCACTATAAAGTTTTAATCCTGCCCTTTTTCAGAACTTCTATCAATACATCCGCAATCTTAGGATCAAATTGTTTTCCGCTGTTTTCTTTTATTATCCGCAAGGCCTCTTTTTTCGGCAGGGCTTTTCGATAAGGCCTGTCTGATATAAGCGCTTCATATACATCTGCTATAGCTATGATACGCGCGCCTATGGGTATCTCGTTTCCTTTCAATCCGAAAGGATAACCTTTCCCATCCCATCTTTCATGATGATAAAGAATCAAAGGCACCAGGCCGTGAAAAGATTGTATAGGCCTTATTATATCAACGCCTATCTGGGGATGGCTTTTTATCTTATTAAACTCTCTTCTGGTAAGAGGCCCCTTCTTTAAAAGGATCTTCTCGCTTATGCCGATTTTTCCCAAATCGTGAAGCATTGACGCCTGCTCTATCAGCTTTATGTCTTCTGCGGGTAATCTGAGGCGCTTGGCAATCTCATTTGCATAATAAACAGTTCTTTCAACATGGTTGCCTGTATAATGATCCTTAAGCTCTATTGTTTTCGCAAATGCAAAAATAGATTCGATAGAGGCCTGGTTAGATTTTTTAGTAAGTTTCACAAGCTTCTGTTTTAAATGCTTAGCGGTTGTTATTTTATCATTTACCATACTGCTATCCATCATGTCTGAGATAGTGCATATCCTGTCTCCGCCAAACTCCTTTGCCCTGTTCAGGATTTTATCCGCAATTTCAATAAATTCTGAACTTCTAGACATGCCGTCTTCAGGATAGGAAACAACAGCCATGCTCACCCGCAGCCTGACCGTGTTCTTTCCGTCTCCGAAAGTAAACATCTTTATAGAATTAGATATCCTCTGGCAGAGTTCCAGCGCGCCTTTTTTGCTGCTACCAGGCAATATAATGACAAATTCCTCATCCCCAAACCTTACCGCATAATCATGCATCCTCACTGATTTTCTCAGCCTCTGGGCAAATTGCTTTAATACAAGGTCTCCGAATTTATAGCCATAAGCGTCATTTACAGACCTGAAGTAATCTATATCAATAAAAATCAGAGAAAGCAGCTGATTATATCTTTTAGTCCTGTAGAATTCAGACTCCATTATCTCTTTGAAATACCTGTGGTTGTAAAGCCCTGTATGAGGATCTTTGATAACAAGCCTCGCTAGCTTCTTATTTGATTTTAAAAGTTCTTCATTTAATTGCCCTACATCTTTTTCGTATTTCTTCTTTTCAGTTATATCCCGGGCAACCTCCAGAATACCTTTCATATTACCAGCCTCATCCCTTACAGGAATGCCCCTTATGATCCACACCCTGCCGTCAGGCGCAACCATCTCTTCTTCCTCTATATTGCCTGTTTCTTGAGCTCTGACTACAGTACAATTTTTGCAAGGCTTGTCAATATTGTGAAAAGCCTTATAGCAAATTTTCCCTTCCAAAAGCTCTGGGGAGGTATTAAACGCATCGGCTGTTGCCTTGTTCGCCCAGACAATCTTATTGGCTCCGTCTTGATACACAACCAACTCAAGCATATTGTTAAGGAGAAGGGCTTTTTCTTCGATTCCTTTCTTCAATTCGTCTTTTGCCTGGTTACGCTCTTCTTCAACGCCTATGGCAGAAGAAATAATACCCATCAATTTCTCTTCTTCAGAAGTGGGGACAAAATCCTTCTGGTAAACTACGCAAAGCGCGCCCATATACCTGTCATTGAATTTCACTGCGCGGCCGATATAAGTTTGAAGGTTATATTTTTTTACATTTAAATCCGAATTTGCGTATGGGGTATTTTGAAGGTGGCGTATGAAAACAATCTCTTCTGTTGCATACTTTATAACATCGTAACAGATATGGCCTTCTGCCCTGTCAATCAGGCTGTAATCCGAAGGCGCATTCCATTTTCCCACAGAGCATAATAGGTCTTTGTCAAGGCGGTTATAAAGGGCGCACGTAGCTCCCATTAATTCTCCGCATAGCGTCACAAGCCGGTTTATGTTTTCGATTGGGTCAGAGCTGAAGGAAAGAAAACATTTACTAAGCTTTAAAAAATGATTTTCAATAGTATGGTATTCCATGCGAATACCCTCGTCATTAAACTGAAAAATCTTTGGTATGCTTCACTTATAAGTCCTGGTATGCTTTAAAGTGTAGGACCTCTCTCTTATATGATAGGATACCACAGGAAACGTTTACTTTCAAGGGTAATATAAAAGATAGTTTTATGGCTATTATCTCTTACTAAGACCTGTTAATTCAGTTTTGGCAAGTATATGCCCATCCATAGCCTCTTCCAGCTCAGCCTTAGTAACACCTTCTACCAGGTTAAGCATTGTATCAAGGGCATATATTTTAAACATATAGCGATGGGTGCCAAACGGGGGACATGGTCCATCATATCTCATTCTGCCAAAATCAGTTATGCCCTGTTTGCCTGGCGCTGAGCCATCCTCTATCCTTGAAATAACAGGTATATCAAACATAACCCAGTGAACCCAGTTCCCGCCAGGGGCATCAGGGTCATCGATTATAAGCGCAAGGCTCTTAGCCTCGGATGGGATACCTTCTATAATTAAGGCAGGATTTATATTTTCTCCGCGACATGTAAATTTTTTAGGGATATATTCGTTATTTTTGAACTCCGGGCTTTTTAGCTCCATAATATGGTTTCCTCCTGCTATTGCCGGTTGCCAGAAAATAAGCAAAACTCCAAGAAAAACAATAACCTTTTTCATCTAGCTTACATTATTTGAATAGTTAGGTAACACATATTGTAATAGCCAGCCTTGGCAAGAATAAATTGAAAACACTACGCTTTTACCTAGCTTTAAACAGTTTGTTCAAAAGCTCCTGGCCTTTTGACGCGATCAATTTCCGCAGTACATAGTTAAGATCAGGCATTACAGACACGCTGGGTATCTTACCCTTTATTTCAAGGGGCATTATTATAAGGCCTTCTTTATCTGTAAGATACGCAAATTCAGGCGTAACATTAATAAAAGCACCTGAAAGATCTTTTGGTATAAATAAATTAGAATATATCTCCAGGCTTTGATCTATCATTCCTACGGACCCTTTGCTAGTAAGATAAAAAGCATCTGATTCTACAAAGAGATCTTTAAAATAAATCCTTGCGTCTTTTATTTCAAAATCCACATTTATAGGTTTAAATATAGTATAATTTTTATCCAGGAGCGCGCTGTATTTTTCAGGCAGATTGTTTTTTAACTTTTCAACAAGACTGGGCAGCATGTTTAACTGATCCAGAGCAGTTCTCAGGACATTCATGTTATCTAAGATTGCATTTGTCAGTTTTACTTTCCCTTTCGCGCTTAATGTTTTAAGCATGTCGTCCTGTGATATGCCGTTGATTAAAACGCGTACTTTCATATCTACCGCGCATCTAAACACTGGGCTAGCCGCTCCTGAACCGGCATTTATTTCCAATTCAGGTATAAACAGCCTTTTTACCTGTATATCCTTTTTTAAAAGCGGAAGGATTTCTATATTGATATTGATTCTATCTGCCTTTAATAAAAAATCATCCCATGTCTTGCTTTTTTCTTTTATCGCGAGGCCTTTTGCTTCCAGCCCAACCCCGCGTAAAAGATTAACAGAGATATTGTCTATCCTGACATCTCTATCCATTGATTCTTCCAGCTTTGTTATTAAGGCGGCCTTGTACCGGTTGGCATCAAAGGTAAGCGCAAATACAGCTATCCCAATAATCAGTAATCCTAAAATAACCGCTATTATTATAAAAAATTTTTTCATATTAATTAAAATCCCACTTTCCATCCTGTATTAAAGCTGGTGTCCGGGCTGGATGCGGAATTAAGATTTTCAGTGAATGCAAAATGCCAGGACACATTTTGTTTCTCTTTCCAGATATAATTGAGGCCCAGGCCTATGTCAAACGCGGATTCGTCCAGAGCGTTTGTGCCGCTGGACGGATAAGGCGTTGAATTTCCCGCAATCTGCGCTACCATGGAAAATCTTTGCGTAAAAAGATATTCCGCCCCGATAACCCCGGAAACCATATTGCGTTTTAAATTCAAGACGCTGAAAAAACTCGGCTTTTCTATGATTATAAAATTGCAGCCCGCGTACACTGTTATCTTTTCGGAAAACGTCTTATCCAGAAGCAGGCCAAACCCGTAATCAAGCTCTCCGCTTCCCAGTAAAGACTTTTTGTCTCCTGTTGGAAATTTAACAGCTGTCCGAATAGACATATTCGGCAAAAACCCATAACTATCCTCTTCCAGTATCTGGTATTTTGCTTTTAATATTACATCGCTTAAGCCATCCGAGGCATTGGTCCTTTTTATTAAATTCTGATTATCATAAATAAACGAGTAGTTGAAGTTATAAGAACCCTGGCGAGTTCTAGAACGCGGGGTTGTGGCTCCTACACTCTTTTCGAATTCTTCAACAAATCCATCCAAGTATCCGGCCGACAAGCTTAAATAAGGGATCTCCAGCCCGATTTCCGTGTTTTCATAAATCCCGTATCTCAGGTCCAGCGTTATCCTGGAAACCTCTGCGTCAATATTTATATTGTAAAGCGAAGAAACAGGTGTAAAACAGCTGACTGTGACATTTGAAATAGTGTAATCTGCATTGATATCAAGTTTATTTTGCTCTACGACATCTGCTTTATCAGGTTCCATCTGAAGAAAAAATAGATAAAGCGGCATCTGATTACGTATTGTTATGGGCCCTGCCTTGTACCCGAGCGAAGCGAGTGGTTCAGGGCCGGTTTTTGCAAAAGCACTGGTTACAAAAAATAATAAAAAAGCCAGTATAAGTACGCCTTGGGTATGATATTTCTTCAATATATTTCCTCCTCTCTGCCTTGAAAAAAGCGTTTTATATGATATACTTATTATAGCCGATAAGGGCAAACCCTGAGAAATCAGGGGGCGCAAAGCCTACGGGCCTAAATTATTCTGACAAGCCGTAACCTCAGCGAATGCAAAAGGTTAGTGAGGCAGTCAGGAATAATATGGCGGCTGGGCTGCCGAGCGATGAAAAGCCGAAGCTGTAAGCCTTTATCGGCTTTTTTCTTTTTTATGCCTTTGATTTTACGATTATCCTATCCAATATCTCGGTGAATTCGCTCTCCAGGACAAATAAAGGCGCTACGCTGCAACCCGTTAGGCTTTTTATCTTAGCCAGGGCTTCCATATTTTTAGGGTCCAGCATTGCCAGAAGCAGCACATTTTTATCTTTTCTTACAGGCAAAACCCCGTAATCTTTCATTATATCAAAGGATATCTTGGATATTATCTCTTTCAGTTCTCCGTTTTCGCTCATATTTCTGATATCGAAATGCGGCACGTTGAACTGCGATTCCAGCGCCCTTGCAATATCGCCGAGGCTGGCCATGCCAAGGTTTATTATGCTCTGGCCTATTTTCTGGCCTGTGGTCCAATGCTTATTAAGCGCCTGCTCAAGCTGCTCAGCAGTGATCACCTGAGACTCCAGCAATATCTGGCCAAGCGGCTTATGCTTGAATCTCTCTTCTTTATTTGTTCCGGCTGCTTCTTCTTTGCCCAACTCGTCAATAAATACCTTCTTCTCGATCTGCCTGCGGTTAACTAAAAAGTTGCTGCCCGGCAACGTCTTTAAATAACTTTTTATTTCTGTAATCGTCTCCATCAATTCCACCATATTTTTTATGGGGAAATACTTGTTGTTCGCTATGGCTATAGAAATGCTCATGAGGGGCATGTTCATCACATTGCCGCGCCTGTCTTTGGAAACTATATAGGTCCTCTCCCTGTCATCTTTTGAATAATGAAAATGCATGGCTCTATTGAAAGCGAGTATTGACTCAGATGCGATCATGCGGTCCTTGTCAGGAGTCGTAACCACCACAAAATCATCTCCGCCTATGTGCCCCACAAAATCATGCTGGTTGCCGTATCTTTTAACTGTGGTGGCTATGATATAAGCCACATGCCTTATTACGCTGTCGCCTTTCATATAGCCGTATTTATCATTGAACGATTTGAAATTATCTATGTCGTAATAGGCCACTGAAAAAAGTTTTTTCTCGTCCATCCTGGCATGTATCGCCTTCTCTATCTGCTTATTTCCAGGCAGCTTTGTCAGAGCGTTCGCGTAAAGCTGGTGGCTGGTCCTGCGCAGGGCAAGCTCCATACGCACTTCCAGGTCTATCGGGTCAGGCGGATTGGCTAAGTAATCGTCCACGCCCTGCTCGATCTCCAGCATCTTTTTTCTTATCTGTTTTTTCTCTATTAGGACTATTATAGGGATGTGCGCGGTGAGAAAATCTTCTTTCAGGGCCTTGGATACCTTGAGGCCGTCCATATCAGGCAGGCCCCAGTTTATTATTATAATATCAGGCTGTTCCCGCCTTACTGCGTCTAAAACAGCCGAGCCTTTGGCAATAGTGACTATTTCGTAATCCCATGCCTTGAGAAGATACTGTATTATCTCCGCAATGCCTGCCTCGTGCTCAGCTAATAATACCTTCTTTTTTCCGGCGCTCATTGGTATCTATTATATCTCAGAAAAATCCCGTGGTCAATTAAATAGATAGCCTATTTGGAAGCCCGGCTCCCGTAGGGAGTCGGACTCCCAGAATATACAGGTTGCAAAAGATCACGGTTTCATATATACTGCCTTTTATGAAACTTTCTATTCTGATCCCGGCATACAATGAAGAAAGGTCAATTGCTCAAGTGATGCAGGAGATAAAATTGCTGAATCTGGTTTCCTGCGGCATATCTGAAAAAGAAATTATCCTTATCGACGACGGGTCTATAGACAAAACAGTGGAAAAAGCCACTGCGGCAATTCCTTCCTCAAGAGTTATTAGGCACGTGAAAAACCAGGGCAAGGGCGCGGCTCTTATATCAGGAATCGCACATGCCACAGGAGACATCATTATCATACAGGATGCTGACCTGGAATACAGCCCTTCGCTTTACCCCGCGCTGTTAAAACCCATAGCGCAGGAAAATGCGGATGTCGTGTATGGCTCAAGATTCCTGGCAAACCCTCATCCTACAGGGATGAAGATGTCTTATTTCCTGGCGAATCGTTTTGGAAATTTCCTTACAAACATGCTACACAAGACATCGCTCACAGACTGCATGACATGCTTCAAGGTATTTAAAAAACATGTCCTGAAGGGGGTTGCACTTGAATCCAGGGGATTTGGTATAGAGCCTGAATTGACCGCCAAGGTAAGCAAGCTAGGATTTAAAATAAAAGAAGTAGCTATTCCCTATAAAGCAAGGACATTCAAGGAAGGAAAAAAATTTAAAAGGATCTATTCTCTGGGCGTCCTATGGGCTCTTCTAAAATATTCCCTTTTCTGAGAGTTTTCTTAAGATCTCTCCGGCAATTTTATTATCCGGCTCAGACTTGAGTATGAACTCTGCCTCGTTTCTGGCCTCTCTGAATTTACCCTGATTAAAATACAATACAGCCAGGGTCTCGTGGGAATATAAAAAATTATTGTCTATCTCAATGCTTCTTGTGAGCTCCTTCATAGCTTTTTCATAGTTGCCTTTACTTATATATATATTCGAAAGATTAAAATGGGTTTGCGGGTAATAATCGCCCAGGCTTATAGCCTTTTCGTATTCCCTGACAGCGTCTTCTATCCTGCCTTTATCCGAATAAGCCATCGCAAGATTATTGTGCAGCCTTCCGGAATCAGGCACATATTTTATAGCGCTTTCGTAAAAAGATATATGATCGCGCCATTCCCTGTTCCTTTCATGCGTCCGCCAGATACAAAACAGCGCAATGGTTATCACGATGAAAATAGCTGTGTATTTACACATATTTTCTCGTTTTAATAATTTTTCCAGTAACCAGGCAATGGTTATAAAAAATCCCAGCGACGGCAAATAAAGCCAATGTTCGTAAATAAGCGCATTTATGGGTATAATGTTGGAATTGGGGAATATTGCGGTGAAAAACCAGCAGGCTGAAAATAGCATGGCCTTGTCAAATTTCTTCAGCTTGTAGGCAATAAAGAATATGCCTGCGAGCAGCAAAAGCCCTGAAAATACCTGCGGTTCAAAAATAGACCTGGCCAGGCTCATCTGCCTTTCCATATGAAGCCCGAAAGGCCACGCCAGGATACTGAAATATACAGGCAAGGCCTTTAGAAATGTCAAAAATCTTATATACAGCGGCACATAAAAAAACGGCTGAGGAAGGTTTTCTCCGACTGTTTTTGAAAAGTTCAAAACTGTCAGCCTCAATGCGCCGTAAATAAATAATATTACTATGAACGGAAATATTTTTTTTATTTGCTGCTTTATAGTCCCATTTTTAAATAAAAGATAAACTATTAAAAGAAAAGGCGCTATCATGGCGCTTTCTTTTGATAGAACCGCCAGAACAAAAGACAGACACGCCAGGATAATATTCCTCTCGAATAATAATATGGCAAGCATTATAAAAAACGCAGCCATGGAATCTGACCTGCCAGAGATATATGTAACCACTTCTGTCTGCACGGGGTGGACTGCGAAAAATAACGCTGCTAAAAACGACAGATTGTTTGAGAATATTTTTCTGAGCAGTAGGTATGCCATAATGCTCGCGAGAATATGAAAAATTATATTGGCCACGTGATGGCCAGATGTCTTGTCTTTCCAGAGAATATAGTCAATGCCGTGTGTCAGGGATTGCATAGGCCTGTAAAAATTACTGCCTTTCCTGGCGCTGTGTATCATGTTTTCTGTAAAAACATGCGGCCATTTATGCCAGTCTTTGATCGTGGAATTTTTCAGGACAAAATCCTCGTCGTCCCAGATAAACTCGTTATTGAGTGAATTAAGGTAGGAAAAAATTGCTGCTAAAATTATAAGCAAGATAAATAATTTAGCAGTTTTTGGCATGTTTAGAAAAATAGGCCTTTTGCCTTTATTTTGCCTGTTGTTTTTTTATAATCTTCAAAATCTATAAATATCAGGTCCGGCCTTTTTTGTTTTATTTTCTTTATCTCATGAAACCTGGTTGCGATATATTTAAATTCATTTCCGCATTTAGGGCAAGACTTTGCTGATGAATAATTTATGCCCAGCTCCCTGCAGCTAGAGCAATCCCCGCTAACCTCGCCAGCTATCAGGAGGTGTTTCTCTATGTCAGCAATATCCATTTCTTTCCAGACTCTTATAAGATCCGGCATAATGTTTAATTAAAAAGCCCCCTCGCCATAAAATGACGAGGGGGCAAAGATAGCTACTTGGTCAAGTTTATGACAACTTGGTTACGTTAGCTGCCTGTTCTCCTTTTGGTCCCTGGACAATCTCAAACTCCACTTCCTGGCCTTCTTGAAGGGTCTTGTAACCTTCCCCCTGTATGGCTGTATGATGCACAAATACATCTTTACCATCTTCAGGAGTAATGAAGCCGTAGCCTTTTTGATTGCTGAACCACTTCACTTTTCCTTTCGGCACTTATGCTGCCCTCCTTCCATAAATTTTGTTCAATTATACACTACGATTCTTTTTTTGTCAATGCCTTACAGGAAGCCTGACTCCCGTAGGGAGTCAGGCTTCCGTTGCATTATGGGAGTCCGACTCCCATAGGGAGTCGGACTCCCATAATGCGGAGTTATTTATCGTCAGGAAGCTCCTCGGCCGCCTTTTCTTCGTAATCATGAAAGATGGGCCTAGCTTTTATGTTGTGGTCCTTTTCAATTGCCCCAAGCCTCTGCTCCAGCTCATGCTGCATCTTGAGCATTATCTTCACAACGTCTGCTACAGGATCCGGCAGGTTTCCGTGTTCAAAATCCAGTTCTAATTTTTCAGCGGTTTTCTTTTCAACTATCTTGCCGGGAACTCCTACCACAGTTGCCCCGCTCGGCACATCCTTTATGACAACTGACCCGGAACCTATCCTGGCTCCGTCACCTATTTTAATAGGCCCCAGCACGCAGGAATTAGACCCCACGACGACATTTTTCCCGAGCGTAGGATGGCGCTTGCCTTTTTCAAGGCTCGTCCCGCCCAGCACAACACCTTTATATATAAGGCTGTCGTCCCCTATTTCTGAAGTTTCCCCTATAACAACGCCCATGCCGTGGTCTATAAAAACGCGTCTGCCTATATTTGCACCGGGATGTATCTCCACGCCTGTAAGAAATCTCGCAAAATGCGAAATAATCCTGGCAATAGTGTACATTTTTCTATTGTAGAAAAAATGCGCAATCCTGTGAAACCAGAGCGCGTGAACGCCAGGATAGCAAAGCACTATCTCTAGCGCGCTCTTTGCCGCAGGGTCTTTTTTCATTGCAGATTTTATATCTTCCGCCATTCTGCCTAAAGACATATCAGCCTCTTTATTGTTAATCATCTTTCCGTAATTATTTTGGCAGCGTAAAATAAAACTGGCTCCCTTTGCCCAATTCGCTCTTTACCCATATCCTTCCCTTATGCAGGCTTACTATATCCTTTGCTATGGGAAGACCCAAACCCGTGCCTTCTTTTTTTTCAGCTGTAACGCGCGTAAACTTATCAAATATCTTATCCAGGCTGTCATGCGCCATGCCCTCGCCCGTATCGAATATCTCCACCATTATTTCTGTTTCCAGGTTAACGGTTTTTATTGTAATAATACCTGACGCGGGTGTATATTTTATCGCATTGCTCAAAAGATTCACGAACACCTGTGTCGCTTTATCCTTGTCAGCGATGATTTTTGGCAAATCGCTTGCAAGGCCCTTCTGTATTTTTTGTTTTTTGTCTTTTAGTATTTTATCAAAAATCACAAGATTCTCCTCTATTATCTTATTTATATCAACAGGTTCTTTTTTTAATTCCATTTTTCCTGATTCTATCTTTGATATATCCAAAAGATCATTTACCAGCCTTGCAAGCCTGTTAACTATATTTATGGCGCCTTCCAGCATCTCTTTCTGGCCAGGAGCTACGCTTCCAAGCCCTCCTTTATTCACAAGGTCTATGTTGCCTTTTATTATAGTAAGGGGTGTCCTGAATTCATGCGCCACATTCGCCACAAAATCTGACTTTATCTTATCCAGTTGCTGCAATTTTCTATTTGCCGCTTCCAGTTCCACTTTCTTGGCTGCTATCTCTTTTTGCAGCCGCTCTTTTTCTTTAGCGGCATGAAACGCTGCCATGGCATTGTGTATGATAACAGGCAGGCCTTCTTCAAAACCCTTTTCCCGCACCACATAATCATACGCGCCTTCCCGTATTGCCTGAAGCGCAAATTCCTTATCTCTTACATCCGCTATCATTATTATCGGGCCTGATAATTCTTTGTACTGCAAATCAGTAAGCATTTCAAGGCCGTTCAAGCCCGGCAGGTTATAGGAAAGAAGTACGATATCAAACTTTTCCTCTTCAACTTTTTTAAGTATGTTTTCCCCTACCTGAGGCCAGGATATATCATAGGAGATGCTTGATATTCTGGAAAGCGCATCTTTTATCTTGACTACATTAGCGGGAGCAAAATCCACTACCAATACTTTAATAACCTGTTTTTCCATGCTCTTTACCTTGTTGAATTTCTATGCTGTTAAGGCTCTTATTTTATCTATATGCCTTAAGGCCTCTTCTTCCCCTATTTTTACGAACTGCTTCACAAGATGAAAATCTATGGAAGTCGCATCGCTTAAGACGGGATGGAGATTCACATCAGCCCTGCAGCAGCTTATTTCAGCTATGCTGTATTCCATTGCCTGCATGCTTGTCATTATCACATCAAATATATTGGGCGTAAACATCTTTCTAAAAAATTTCGTGAGGTGGACGCATATCTTTTCGTCCAGGGAGCCCTGTCTCAATACATTCTCCTCTTCCTTGAGCACCTCTTTTAAAGCCATATTTCTTTCGCATATATTCTTGGGGCCCGGCAGGACATTCACGGCTATGACTTTTTTCGCGCCGCTTTTAAAAAGGATGTCTACAGGAACAGGGTCCAGGATCCCTCCGTCTACAAACATCCTTCCGTCTTCTATTATAGGTTGAAAAATCCCGGGCACAATAATGCTTTTATATACAGCGTCTATAAGCCTGCCTTTGTCAACTACCACTGTTTCTCTGTTTACCAGGTCGTAAACCATTATCTTAACAGGTATCTTTAAATCCTCAAACGTGTTTTCCCCGAGTATGGCCCTTAAAAACCTTCTCAATCTCCTGCCTGCGAGTATCCCTGATATGGGAAATGTAAAATCCAGCAGCCTCATGATATTAAGTTTTCTTTTTAATCTTTCGGAAATCCTCTGTATTTCTTGGGCGCTAAGGCCGATGCCCCACATCGCGGCAATCAGCGCGCCTATGCTCGCGCCTGAAATAACGCCTATGGGTATTTTTTCCCTTTCCAGCACATTCAATACACCTATGTGCGCCATGCCAAAAGCAGCGCCTGAACCGAGCGCCAGGCCTATCATATTTTTATTTTCAGCATTTTCCATAAAAAAAGAAGCCGATAAAGATTGATCGCCTTGCGCGACCCGGCTTAGCCATATATCAGGCATCCTTCTTTAACTTTATCGGCTTCATTAGAAAGTATAGCACACTTTTTATCAAATTCAAGCTACTTGATGGGAGCCGGACTCCCATCACTCCCATCACCATGCTTGATGGGAGTCCGGCTCCCATCAAGCAACCACACTTTTCAATAAATTCAAGCGGCGATTCTAACTTACAATCTTATAAACAACGTCGTGTTCCCTGACCTTTGATTTTACTTTCAGGCCTATCTCCATATCCTTTTCCGCATTCTGAATAGGCTCGTGGTCAAGCTGGATAGAGTCCACTTTTTCTTTAAAATCAGACGTGTGGCCTTTTATTACGATCTTATCCCCTATGGAAAGCCCTGCCTTTGTAAGCTTTACAACAGCTGCATCTACTTTTGGAAAATAATGAGTTACCACGCCTACTTCTTCTAAAGACGCTCCTGCGGGTATGGATGTGGCCTTTTTCTTTTTTACCTTTTTTACAGGCTTCTTAACCGCCTTCTTAACCTTCTTTTTCTTCATATTTCACCTCCCAAATTTTGTGAAACAAAATTTGATCCCGAGTGGACATAATTTTACTATTCTGGCGCGAGGGGCGATTTTTTATATAAAAACTCCCCGAACATTTTGCTGTGTTTTGTCCAGCTGGAATCAGGGTCGTTATATGTCTTTACAAAATGCCTGAACCCGTTTATTTTTGCATCCAGGTTATCGATATGATGCAGTATAATAGCCTCGAAGCACATCGGCCTTTTAGGCGACCCCCATTCCTGCTCCCCGTGATGGCTGAGCATTATATGGAGAATAAGGTTTTTCAATTCTTCCGGAAATTCCGGTATATTATCAATTGCAGTGTTTACGATATTAACTCCAAGGACAATATGGCCTATCAGCCTGCCTTTATCAGTATAATAAAAGCTCCTCTTGTATGAAAGCTCGTCTATCTTGCCTATATCATGAAGCGCAGTGCCGCATAAGAGCAGGTCAAGATCTATATCCCTGTATTTTGAAGCCAAAAGCCTTGCAAGCTCAACGCAGGCCAATGTGTGCTCAAGAAGACCACCTATATACGGGTGATGAAAATCGCTGGCAGCAGGAGCTGTTTTGAATTTTTCAGCAATATCTTTATCTGTAAATATGCTGTTTATCAGGGCTTTCAGATGAGGGCTCTTAACCGGTTCCATTTCAGATAAAAAATCCCTGAACATCTTATCCCTGTTTTTATCAGAAACAGGCAGGTAAAGAGAGATATCTACTGATCGATCATCTGTTTTTTCTATATAGTCTATTTTTAACTGAGGGTAATTCCTGAAGAACTCTACCTTTGCCTTTACCTTAACAAAATCATCCACGCTGAAAGAGTCAAATAATGATTTTAAGGCATCCCACTTTCTGCAATCCACCATGCCTGTTTTATCGCTAAGCTCAAGCGCGATATACGAATCGCCTTTTTTGGTAATATCAAAAGATTTTTCTCTTACCAGATAAACAGACTCTACTGTCTCCCCTTCTTTCAGATCTTTGATAAATCTATGAGCCATGTCTGAATTATATACCTAATATAATTTGTTTTCAACAAAAAATATGCTCTGTGCGTTGGCCCTGGCTGGCCTGCCAGGGCCAACCAATGACAAATTATTTAGAATAAAATTTCTTTATGACCCTGATGACCTCTGCGGGCTCGTCTACTATGGAGAATATGTCCAGGTCTTCTTCTGAAATGCGATTAGTGTTGACCATTGATTTCTTGACCCAGTCTATCAATCCTTTCCAGTATTCGCTCCCCACCAGCACCAAAGGAAACCTTTCCATCCTCTGCGTCTGAATAAGCGTGATGGTCTCAAAAAACTCGTCCATAGTGCCGAATCCGCCCGGGAATATAACTGACGCATTTGCATATTTTAAAAACATGACTTTTCTGCAGAAAAAATACCTGAATTCTATGAGTTTTGTTATAAATCTATTTGGCTTTTGAGCCACAGGAACCTGTATGTTGAGGCCTATGGATGTAATGCCGGCTTTTTTGGCGCCTTTATTAGCCGCCTCCATTATACCCGGGCCTGCTCCTGTAATTATGGCATAACCATCTTTAGCAAGTAAAAACGCAATCTCTTCCGCCAATTTGTAATACTTATCGCTTGTCTTTGTCCTGGAAGAACCGAATATAGTGACAGCAGGGCCTATCTTGGCCAGTTCTTCAAACCCTTCCACAAACTCAGCCATAATCCTGAATATGCGCCATGGATCCTGCGCGGTAAAATCATCTTTCTTTAGCATGTCTCCTCCTGATATTTATGGAAGCCCGACTCTCTATGGGAATCGGGCTTCCACAGGCTTCGCTTATTCTATTGCTTTATTCATATAATCATTAAAATCCACTTCGCCTGCAAGCTCCTGCTTCACCATGCGTATGCGGTCTGCGACATAGGGGTGGGAGCGGTAATTGGTATATGGCCTTATAGGAGCGGTCTTGTCTGATTCCTGGAGTTTTTTAAGAAGGCTTACTACTGCCCACGGATCATAACCTGCTTCTTTTAAATATTTAACTGCCAATTTATCAGCCAGGGCCTCGTCTTCTCTTGAATACGACATAATCAGCTGGCCGAACGCAGAGTCAATGCGGCCTGCGTCTCCCCTGCCAGCCCCTGTTACAGCCATTAATATACGCAGTATATCATATCCAATGCTTCCTTGTAGCCTTTTTATTGAATGCCTGGCAACCACATGCGCTATTTCATGGGCGATAACTGCTGCAAGCTCATCATCTGTAGAAATTTTATCCACAAGGCCTTTAAATATAAATACATATCCGCCCGGAAGCGCAAATGCATTCACGTCATCCTTGTCTATAACCCTGAATGTATATTTTACCTCTTTTCTGTCGCTGACAGACGCAATTTTCTGGCCGACTTCGCTGACGCGCTCTGTCATTAGCGGATCCGGATCCAGTTTTATCTCCTTGCTCTTTTCAATACTCTGGGCAATGTTTTTCCCGATATTCACTTCCTTGTCTGTCCCCACAAACATAATATCTTCCTTGCCTGTGGCAGTATTGTATTCCTGCGTCGCGCAGCCGGACAGAAAAATCCCAAGAGTGAACATAAAAACAATGACTGCATTTTTCATATAGAATCAGTTTATGCTAAAAATCATCTATCGTCAAATATATTTTAATATACTTTTGTTGAGCCAAGCTGGGGCCATTCGGCGCTGAAATAACTTCGCCGTAATTCCTTGCGGACTTTTGCCGAAATTCTTCTAATGCGCCTCAAACCCCAACTTGGCTCAACAAATATATAGAATAGCTGCTCTTTCCAGCTGGCAGGTTTGAGAAAAGCATCGCTTTCTCGAGCGGGCATGGTGTCCCGACACCGAATAGGTGTCGGGACGAGCGAGAAAAAGCAATGAGCGAAGGCTGCCTCGCTGGGGCAGCCAAGCGCCCTTCGGCAAAGCTTCAGGACTGCGCAAGTCCCGAGCGAAGCGAGGGGCGTCTTTTCGAAAGCCTGCCAGCCGGAAAGACCAAGTATCTATTTATTTGAATATCACAAGAACTGCTGCGAGGACGAAAAATAGGGCTGCTGTGGACAGTTTGACAAAGCCGAAGTGTTTTTGCATAAACTTAGAAAATGCGCCGGAAGTGGCGCCGAAAAGGCCGAGCATAAATACAATCACCAGCGGGACTATAAAAGCCACATTGTAAATCAATAGATATGACAAAGCTGATATGTGTTTATCAGGCATCCTGAGCACATACGCGATTGTAGGCAGATATACCTGGCCTGTGCAGATAGACTCCAGTATAGAAACCGCAAACCCGGATGTAAACGCGATCCAGGCTATCTTTAATAAGTCCTTTCTCCTGCCTTTTTTATCCTGTCTGAAATCCCCGCCGATAATTGAATGGATCTTGTTCTTGATTGACTGGGGAAGCTGCAGCATGCTTGTTTTCGTGTCATGCGTTTTTCTGAATTTAAAATAATCTGCTATGCTTAATATGCCGAGTACAAAAGCAAGGCTTCCTATGATAATATTGATTGCAAGCGCCGCATAGTTAAAAACGCTCACGGACCTTAAAAATTTAAATATCCCCAAGCCTATAAGAAAATATGCTATAAAAACAGCTATTGTAAAAAAGCTCCCTGCTAAAATCATCTCGCGTTTTCTGTATCCCACAAAAGCCAGAAATGATATAAAAAATACTATTGTTGTAAATGCGCAAGGGTTCAAGCCATCCAGGAATCCGGCCATGCCTACTGTAAAAGCGCTGAATGAAGCAAACCTCTGGAGTATCAGCGAATCTGCCGCGCCAGGGGCCTCGTATGCAGCAACATCTTCTTTTGTGAGGCTAGTCGCTTCTGCATTTTCCGGTTCAGTCAGTGTTTTTTCTATTACCTTATCCAAGCCTGCCTTTATTCCCTTCTCTCCCATGAGCACATATCTTGAAACTATTATCTCAGGCACGTATCCGCCTTCTGCCCCGTACAATTTTTCAAGGCGCGTCATTTGCGCGTAATTCCTGGATATTCCTATGTCGTATTTTTCTATTATTATTTTTTCGCCGTATTTTGCTTCAATCCCAGGAAGCACGGCTCTTTCCACTTCCATGCACGACCTGCAGCCTATTGCGTAAAAAACAATAACCCTTAACGGCTTGCCGGCTCCAGGGCTATTATCAGCGTCAGCCAGGATAGGTTTCTGCTCTTCTATAACTTCTCTTACAGGAGCAACAGGCTTCTCTTCTTCCTGTTTAATTGCTCCCGGCATCTTCAAGGCCAGCTTCTTGATAAAACTATCCCCATCATATTTCGCGTCAAGCGGAGTAGACTGCCATTCATAAGAAGAAACTGCTCCTTCGCTCTCTATCTCCAGGTCCAACCTTCCGACTTTTCTTGAATGCGACACGCTGGGCATTATTATTGTCTTACCGGCCTTTGTCGGTTCCTGGTTTTCAGTATCCCAGTGGCCGCTCAATATAACATCTATGCCGTCCACAGCCCTAGCGAGATCCTCGGAATAAGGCAGGCCTATGTGACCCAAAACTACTACGAGGTCTACCTGGCCGCGTAATTCTTCTACATATTTAGCGACTATTTCTTTATTTGGCATTACCTCAAGGTTTTTGGAGTTGATTACGTATCGCTCGTTCGTAACCCCTATAATGCCTACCTTAAGGCCGTTCTTCATAGTCTTTATGACATACGGCTTGAAATAAGGCTGGTTTGTAGGCTTATAAACTATGTTTGAGGAAATAACCGGAAATTTCAAATTTCTTGATTTTTCAAGCAGGAATTTCTCGCCCAATATAATGTCGCTTTCGCCGGCATTCATGGCATCATAGCCTATCAGGTCCATTGCCTTCAGCGATATAAAAGCATTGTAGGTTATGGTTTTTCTGGTAAACTCGGGATTAAACAGCGGCAGGACATCGCCCACGTCAAGCAGAAGAATCTCGCCCACATCCTGCCCGACCTCATTTATATAATTAGACCTTCTCTCGAAGCCGCCGAAATCATTCTTAGGGCAATGGCAATTCTCAAGCTCGCCTCTTGTATCGCCCGTGAATACGATCGTGATATTCTTCGGCTCGGCATAACAAGGCCCGGCAAAAGATACCAGTAATATCAGCAATATAAACGGTATATATTTTTTCATAAGAGATCCTTCAGCCCTTCGGGCTTCAGGATGAGCAGTCAATATTAAACTCCCGTGACTGCTCAATTATACTATAAAAAAAGCCCCGACAAAACATTTTTTTAAAGTTTTGAACGGGGCCTCTCTCCCAAAAAGCTTCTATTCTTGAATCACATTACTTCTATTTTAGGAACAGGCTGGTCATACACAGTTGCTACAAAACTGGCTGTTGAAGAACCGCCTTCGATGCCAGAGTCGTCTGTAACTGTAAGGCTTGCTTTGTAAACGCCTAACTTTTTATATGCATGACTCACCTTCGCGCCTTCTGCTGTTTCCCCGTCTCCAAAATCCCATCTGTATGTCAAATTATCTCCGTCTGCGTCGATGGATTTTGAGCCGTCGAATTCAACCTCGTCATTAATGCAGCATATCATATTCTGGCTCGTATTCGCCATAGGGGGAGTATTTACCTTTATATAACGGGACTCTACGGATAAAGAACAATCCGTTCTTTTGCCATCGTCAACAACCAGCGTTACCCTATAAAGTCCGCCTTTTGAATAATTATGTTTTGTCAAAACCCCGCCGCCTGTTGTCCCATCTCCAAAATCCCATATATAAGCAAGCTTATCTCCGTCAAGATCGGCTGAATCAGTACTGTCAAAATTCACAGCTTGACCTACTGAAGCAGTCTCCTCGGAAACTATGGCTACATTTGGCGAAGAGTTTACGTTTGCCAGCACTTTAGCATACGAACTAGAACAATCTGTTTTTGTTCCGTCATCAACTGTAAGTTTTACCTGATACGCTCCGCCTTTTGCGTATTTATGAGAAACAGTTTTTCCTGTTCCTTCTTCTCCGTCTCCAAAGTCCCATGCATAGCTGAGACTGTCTCCATCAGCATCCATTGATTTAGACGCATCAAAATTCGCAGTCTCTCCTGCGCAGATCTTAAGATTGCTGCCTGCGTCTGCTATAGGAGCCTTGTTGAGTATGACAGTCTTGGTGGTTATTGATTTGTCGCATTTCGCGTCTGTGTTGTCTGTAACTGTAAGTTTTGCGATATATTCTCCGCCTTTTGCATACATATGCTTTACCACCTTGCCTTCTCCTGTTTGGCCGTCTCCAAAATCCCAGGCATAGGTAAGCCTGTCTCCGTCTAAATCCTTTGAATTTGATCCGTCAAATGTAATCTCTAAGGGCTCATTAAGATTTAATCCACATAGAAATACATCTTTTCCCGCATCGGCAATTGGCGGCGTATTTACAGTAACTTTTAATTTATCAATACCTGTATCGCATATCGTAGCTGAATCGTCTATTACAGTTAAGACAACCTGATAATTTCCGCTTTTTTCATATTTATGCTTAGCTTTCACGCCATCTGCTGTCTGGCCATCGCCAAAATCCCATCTATAAGTAAGCTTATCATCAGGGCTGTCTGTTGTCTGCGACGCATCAAATAAAAGCTCTTCATTTATGCAATTTATTTTGGGGCCGCCTGCAATAGCGCATGGAGGCTGGTTTACTTTTATAACCTGATGAGCGGCAGCGCTGTTGCATTTTGCATCAGAGGCGTCTTCTACCGTCAACGTGACAAGATATATCCCTGCATCATTATAGGTATGCGTTATTCTAGTATCCGCGCCTGTCGTTCCGTCTCCAAAATCCCAGAAATATGAAAGCTTTAAGTTATTCGGATCATAAGATTTGGAGCCGTCAAATGTAAATGTATTGCACGAAAGAGGCTGATTTTGCGCTGGAGTTTCTTCTTTCGGACCTGCTTTTTCAGGCGTAAAATATATAGGTATTGACCTGCCTTTATCTGTTAAAAGCGTCAACGCCATATTGCCCTGCTTCTGCCTGTCCTTTGTTATTTCATAAATCCATCTCTTGTCCATATGCTGGC
>JAHJGB010000055.1 GCA_018824725.1 Candidatus Omnitrophota bacterium | reverse complement strand
CGCGCTTACGGCCGCTGAAACCGGACAGCTCGTGATAGCAAATCTGCATACCATAAGCACATCCCATACTATTGAAAGGGTTGTAAATTTCTTTCAGCCTCACCAGCACGCGGAAATCAAAATGCAGCTGTCTTTATTATTAAAAGGCATTATGTCACTGAGGCTTGTGCCTTTGCAGGATGGAACAGGCCGTATGCCTGCGTCTGAAGTTCTAATCCCTACGCCTACTATTGTTGAGCTTATCAGAGAAGGCAAGATTCACGAAATAGAATATTATATTAAAGACGGCGGCATGTATGGTATGCAGACCTTTAATCAGGTTCTTTTGGATTTATACAGAGCCGGCAAAATAACTAAAGATGTAGCGGTCAATTTTGCAGAAAAGAAAGACGAATTGATGATGGGTCTTAAAGAATTACGCTAGATATGACAAAGCATACCCTATTAATAGCCTTGATTCTAATCCTGGGCATGGCTGTTATTTTTCTTGTTCAGTTTTCCACGCCATGCCTTTATGATGCTGACGGCTACCTGCATATAAGGATGGCCGAATTTTTAAGAGACTTTGGGCTGCGTTATAATTTCCACTGGGCAAGGTTTTCCACATTTAACGGTAATTTCTCGGATAAGGATTTTCTTTACCACGTAGCGCTTATACCTTTTACATTTTTTAAGGATATCTTCCTGGGGGCTAAGGTCGCAGCTTTTATGTCTGCGGCGGCCTTATTTTTAGGCTTTTATCTGATACTTAGAAAGTATGCCGATAGAAAGATTATCCCTTTTATGCTTTTAGGGTTTCTTTTTTCGGCAAATTTTCTTGAAACGATTAATAGCCCCAGGCCGCTTACCCTGGTAATACTTTTAAACCTATGGATAATACATCTTTTAATCCAGAGAAAATACCTGTGGATTTTTTTTGCAGGGATAGCGTATTCTCTTATGCACGTAACAAGCCCTCTGGCAATATGCTATGCTGTGATCATCGAATGCGTAAGGCGCGTAGACAGAAAAGAATTTTCCCTGAAAAATATTTTTGTAGTTTTTTCCGGTGTTTTCGCAGGATTTCTTATACACCCTAATTTCCCGAATAATTTTCTGGTATTTTATCTTAACTCGATCCTTGTTCCTATCTACACTATGAAAACAGGTGTGCTGGAATTGGGCGCTGAGTTTTTCCCGTTGAATACAAGGGATTATCTTTTGGGCTATCCTGTTGTTATAATGGCAATAATTATAATGATACGCATTGCGGTTTCTAAAGTTATTAAACCAAGATTTGAAACAAAGGCATTTCTTGCTCTTGGCATGGTATTTCTGGTGCTCTCATTTATATCACAGAGATACTTAAGCCACGGGTATCTTATAATGCTTGTTGCTTTGGCATGTTATATCTCAGATTCTTCTTTTGTAAATGATAACCTGAAAAAAGCGCAGGTTATTTTTATGACAGTATTGTTTTTGCTCCTGGGGCTCAATTCTTACAGCGGCATAAAGTATAATGCGCTCGTTTCAAAGGTTATAAACGGGCATTATGAAGCTGTGGGCAGGTGGATGGAAAAAAACATTCCAGAAAAAGAGCTGATATTTCACGCAAACTGGTCTGACTCGCAGTATTTTATAGGCCTGAACCCGAAAAATGATTATTTTGTAACACTAGATCCGGTTTATATGTATAATAAAAATCCAGAACTTTATAAGATTTACAGGGATGTGTCTTTCGGCAAGACAATGGATCCTTATGCTGTACTAAAGGATACGTTTAAGGTAAAATACGGATACACAGGAAAAAATTATTTCAACGGCCTCGTGGAGCAGATAAGAAAAGATGCGCGTTTTACAATACTGGCTGAAGATCAGTTTGGAGTAATTTTTAAGCTTATATAATAAACTGTGTAAATGGTCGTACGGAGGAGTGCCAGAGCGGTTGAATGGGACCGCCTTGAAAGCGGTTAGGCTCGCAAGGGCCTCGTGGGTTCGAATCCTACCTCCTCCGCCATTAATACCAGTTTGAACTTTTTTAACCACATAGGTTGCCGTAAGTAGCTTATGTGGTTTTTTTATTTGTAATAAAAATATTTGAAAGAAAACTGCCTCGAGATGTGTCTTATATGATAGACAGGGAAGGTGTTATGGAAGACTTGATCACAATTGGGAAGATAGAAAGTAAAATTTTCCAGATAAGAGGAAAAAGGGTGATGCTGGATGAGGACTTGGCTGCGCTTTATGGCGTTGAAACAAAACAGTTAAAAAGGCAGGTTAAAAGAAATATTGAAAGATTTCCGGATGATTTTATGCTGCAGTTAACAAAAAAAGAATATCAGGATTTTCTAAGGTGCCAATTTGGCACCTTAGAAATGGGCAAATACTCAAAATATCTTGCATATGCATTTACTGAACAGGGAGTTGCTATGCTTTCGAGTGTTTTAAACAGTAAGCAGGCTATTATGGTAAATATTCAAATCATGAGAGCTTTTGTTAATTTAAAAAGAAAGAAATTAACTTATGCTTCATTGAAGCGAAAGATTGAACAAATGGAAAATAAATATGACGGGCAGTTTAATATAGTTTTTGAAGTTATCAAAAAATTATTGACTCCACCACCTGTTAAACCAAAGCCCCAAATAGGCTTTCATTCTAATCGTTGATAACTATCATAATCGCGTAAGATGTATTATTTTGACTTATATTTGCAAGCTTTTATGGCTGTTTTCTTATTAATGTTTAAAGCCCTAGCTATTTCTATATAAGACATGCCTAATAAATGTAGTTCTTTTACTTTTTGAGCTAATTTTTGGTATAATGGTATTTGTTCAAGAGGCTGAATTATAATCTTAGCATGAATCTCGGATGCGGTTCGAATTGGTTGCAAAACGGGTTCGCCAGTTAAAAAAAGAGAAAATAAGATGACAAGAAAAAATGTTTTAATAGCCAGTATTTTAGTGACAGGTTTGGCGGTGGTTTTATTTTCACCAAGCAAGCTTTTTGCAGATTTGAAAGATAAAAACGCAAAGGTTTATTTCGCTAATGGAGACAAGATATCAGGTAAAATTATTTCCGAAGAAAATGACTTTATCACTATTGCCAATGATTCGCTCGGAGAGGTAAGGGTTAAAAAAGCCCTTGTCTCTAAGATTGTTACCGAGGGAGAAAAAAAAGCGGCCGAGGCAGTAACTATAGAAGAGTCGAAGCTCTGGAAAAAAGAACTTGGCGTTGGTTATAGCCAGTCAACGGGCAATACCAGAAAATCCAATGCCTCAGTAGATTTTGCTGCAAATAAAAAAACAGATAAAGATGAGACCAACATTAAGGCAAATTCATCCTATTCTTCAGCAAACAAAAAAATGGACGGCCAGAAATGGTATGGCATGGGCCGTTATGCTTTGAATCTATGGGACAGCGTGAAATGGTTTAATTTTTATAAGCTAGAAATAGACCATGACAGATTCGCAAATATCAATTACAGGGTTATACCATCGGTAGGTCTTGGCTACTGGTTTAGCGATACCGCCGATTGGAAGGCCATGACAGAGGCAGGCTTTGGTTCCGGATATGTTAATTACAGGGATGACACTAAAAACACTAATGAGGCTATAATTATTTCCAGATCATTTTTTGATAAAAGGCTTTTTAAAGAATCTCACCTATCAGAAGATTTTACAATATACCCGTCTTTAAAAAATAGCGGGGAGTATAGATTGCATTCTGAAACCGCATTTACCAATCCAGTCACTGAACAGCTTTTTTTAAAGATAAGCCTGATAGATGATTATAATTCAGATTCTGCTAAAGATAAGAAGAAAAATGATACACAAATTATATCGTCCTTAAATTATTCTTTTTAGTGAAGATGTGAGTGAATTTCAAGGCAAAGAAGAATCTTTTAAATCTTATGGACTATCAGTCGAAAAGAGAGAGCAGCGAGAAGTGTTTAGAATGTCAATGTTTGTTATCAATAGGTTATATAATTAACGTTATTAAAAATACGACAGAAACTACAATCTTGTTATTTATAATGATATGCCTTTTTGACGGTGTTCATACCAATGTCTAAGAAAGAGGTAATTTTTTTAAGCGGCATGTCTAATAAGTGTAATTCTTGTACCTTTTTTGCCAGTTTTTGATATAATGGTATCCGTTCAAGAGGCTGAATTATAATCTTAGCGTGGATCTCGGATGCGGTTCGAATTGGTTGCAAACGGGTTCGCCAGTTGGAACAGGACACTGCAGAAATGCAGTTCTTGGGTTTTTTATTTTTTTAGGAAAGCCATGGCACAAAAAGACAAAACCAAAAAAAAGTTACAAAGAAAACGAAGCGTAAATCCTAAAGACGAACATACGCATCAAAATCTAGGATTTTGTTATAAAGAACAAGGCGAGCTCGATAAAGCTATGGATGAATTTAAAAGGGTTTTGAAAATCAATCCTAAAAGCGGCCAGGGGCATTTAGGCATTGGTTTTTGCTATTATGAGCAAAGACAAATAGAAATGGCTATGGATGAATTTAACCAGGCTGTCAAGTCAGATCCACAAAATGAACATGCATACCATGGCCTTGGCCTGTGCTATCAGTATGATAGAAAATTCGATAAAGCTATACATGAATTCAAAAAAGCCCTGGCAATAAATCCTGACAATGGATATGCGCTTCAAGATCTCGGCTATTGCTATGAACGATTGAAGCAGTATGATAAGGCTGTAGAAGAAGTACGCAAAGCTCTCAAAGTAAATCCCAAGAATGAATATGCTCATATAATCCTAGGATTTTGTTTTAAGGAACTAAAGCAGTTTGATAAGGCAATAGATGAATTAAAACAGGCCCTGGAGATAAATCCTGAAAGCCTACATTGTCACTTAGGTTTTGGTTTTTGTTATTATGAACAAAGACTGATAGACAAAGCCATCAATGAATTTAGCCAGGTTATGAAGTTAGATCCCAGGAACGAACACGCCCGTCATGGTCTAGGGCTATGCTATCAGCATAACAAACAGTTTGATAAGGCCTTAGGTGAGTTTACTAAAGTCTTGGAGATTAATCCCGACAATGAATATGCCCGCCGAGACATTGGCTTTACCTATAAAAATATGAAGCAATATAAAAATGCCATAGTTGAGTTGCGCAAAGCAGCCATAGAAAATCCCCAGAACATGTGTATACACAGAAGCCTTGGGTTTTGCTATAAAGAATTGGAACAATTCAATAAGGCGATAGATGAATTTAAAGAAGTCTTAGGGATTGATCCTGACAATGAATATGCGCTTCAAGATCTCGGCTATTGCTATGAACGATTGAAGCAGTATGATAAGGCCATAGTTGAGTTACAAAAGGTCTTAAAGGTAAATCCTAGAAACGAACATGCCCTCCGTAGCTTGGGGTTTTGTTATAGAGATTTGAAGCAGTATGATAAGGCCATAGAGGTGCTAAATAAGGGTTTAGAAGTAAATCCCAGAAATGAGTATATCCATCAGGGGCTTGGGCATTGTTTTGAAATCTTACGGCAATTTGATAAAGCCATAAATGAATTCACCAAGGTATTAGAAATAAACCAGGACAATAAAAGTGCTTCGCGTTGCCTTGAATCTTGTTATAAGAGCTACAGCAGGAAGGCAGAAAAAAAGTGACCTGAACCCCTACAGCATTAAAGACGTCTATATAAGTCTGTTTTCCATATATCTAAAATGAAATTGTTAATAAAAATGGCATCATTTAGAGCGAGAATAGACGAAAACAATCTAAAAAAACTGTACAATTTCTATATGCCAAAGGAGAGTTTCAGTCATAACTTATTGATTATAATAGCGTTGGAGATGGATAGGCTAGAATCCTACTTCCTCTGCCATTGCAACCAATTCTAACTGCTGGATTCTTTAGGGAGGAGGGGGGTGCGTGTGACCTCTCCATATCCATATATTACCCCCCAATTTTTTCACTATAGGGCATTTTGCGCATCGGCAGGGTATATGACATAAAAAGCCACGCAGGGATAGGAAATAAATATTGTCCTTAATTTATTAAAGTAGTATCATATATTATGATAATTTACTGATATCCATACCTAATGAAACTCAATAGCAAAGTGTAATCATTTGCTAAATCCGTTATGGTGTATATTTATAATAATTTATATGATTATTTAGTCATTATAGAGGGATAGTTTTTTTGGAAAAAGGAGGCATGAAATGGATCCCATTATTACTCCAGTATATATAATAACAGCAGCAGTGGGTATTATTGTAGCATTTTTATTAATAAAGCTATCAAAATCATCTGTAAAGGCAAGCAAAAATAGATTAAAAGACACCCATGCCAATATAGCTGAAGATTTTGATTTGACGCACATAATATATGAAACTGTTTCCAATATTGTAATGTCAGAGCGGATAAGCAAAGAAATCACTAAAGAACTGACAGGTGTTTTCTCTAGAGAGCTGGATAAAAAGGTAAAGTCAAATTTAGATTTTGTAGAAAAAAAATATCAGCCGCTTATAAACAATGCAGAAGTTGCGTGGAATAAATATAAAGACACATTGGTAAACCAGAGAAAAGTAGAAGCTGTTATGCATACTATAGCAAGCGGTTATATTGTCGTAGACTCCCAGGGTAAGATTGTAATGGCAAACCCAGCTGCCGAAGAAATTCTCGGCGTTTCCAAAGACAAGATTATAGATAGTTTCATATTAGACATCTTGAAAGAAGGACGATCCATCGCCTTACTCGACAATAATAACATCAAAAAGATGAAAGTTGACATGATCAGCAAAGATGGCGAAACTAAAAACTTGCTTAGGGCTAGCAATGCTATTATAGAAGATCGCAATGGCCAAACAATAGGGATTGTAAGTATTTTAAATGACATCACCAAACAGAGGAATTTGGACAAGATGAAAAGAGATTTTATTTCTAATATTACTCACGAACTTCGTACGCCTCTTATTGCTACTGAAAAGGCAATAAGTTTATTACAGGATATGGATAAAGTTCAAGCGCCTCCTGATTTACAAAAAGAATTTCTTTCAATGGCTGGACGCAACCTAAAGAGGTTGAGCATGTTGATAGACGACCTACTGGATCTTTCAAAGATTGAAAGCGGTATGGCGCAATTCAAACCAAGCATAGTTTCTATAGAAAAAATTATTAACGATTCAATCCAGGATATACATGCATGGATTCTGTCAAAATCTATTAAGATAGAAAAAAGATTCCAAGAAAACATGCCCGAGGCCAACATAGATGCTAAAAAGATATCGCAAGTTTTAAATAATCTCATAGGCAATGCCGTTAAATTTACTCCTAATAATGGCGTGATTACTATTAAGGCAGAATTAGAGCAAGGGAGTAAAAAAATCAAAGTTAGCGTAGAAGATACAGGGGCAGGCATAGAGGAAGAGGACATCGGCATAATTTTCGATAGGTTTTATCAATCAAGCGAAAGGGCGCCTGTGGATATCACAGGGACAGGAATCGGCTTATCGCTTGCAAAGGAGAACATAGAATTGCACGGAGGAAGGATATGGGCTGAGAACAAAAAAGATAAAGGCGCGTGTTTTACTTTTGAACTTCCTTTTGTTTTGCAGAGTTAATCTTGACCTGGCATAATTTAAGGAGGTCGGGTCAATTTAGTTCTTCGGTGCCCACCAAAAGCGAAAATAGACGAAAACAATCTGAAAAAACTGTACGATTTCTGTATACAACGACTTGCATAATCATAACTTATTGATTATAATAGCGTTGGAGATGGATAGGCTCCTACCTCCTCCGCCAGTATAAATCAAAAATAGTTCTTTATTTTT
>JAHJGB010000054.1 GCA_018824725.1 Candidatus Omnitrophota bacterium | reverse complement strand
TTGCATCTTTAATAGCGCCCATATCAAGTACGCTGAACTTAACACCCCTTCCTTTTAATGCATCAAAGTCTGCTGGAATAAGCGCTGCTCTAAGCTCATCTATTTCCGCAGGCCTTTCTGCTATAACAGCTACAGCTATAGATGTAACAGGGTTATCCAAAAGCTGGTTTATTAATCTTTTAAAACCTTCAGGATTCTGAATGCCTTCTTCTGCCATTAGAGTAGCGTGCTCAATTTTGACATTAAGGTTGTCTGCGGTTTCATTGCTGGCTAACTTCTGGCCTTCTGCGTCATTTCTCATTGCCTGGGTTAAGGCTTCAGGGCGCTGGCTAAGTATAACCGGTTGTTTAGCAACAGGGATAATTGACTCTACAAGTTGTTTTGTTTCGCTGGCTCCGAGCATCTGGAATATTTCAGAGAACTCCTTACGCATGGCCTGGCGTACTGCTTCGCGCGCATTCGCCGGAACGTTCCATATATCATTTTTGAACGGGCCTGCTAGTTCTTTAGTAAGGTCTTTAAGGCTTCCTCTCAGTTTAACAGGCAGGCCTTTTTCCATTGATATGCCATATTCAGGCAATTCATCTCCTAAGATTTCTGCTATAATTTGACTGCGAGTTTTGCCAGCCTGGATCGGATCATTAAAAGCCCTGGCCCATTTATCTCCAAAGTTTTTCCCATAGGTATCAGGATTTTTGACCATAAGGTCTTCCAGGTATCTTGCCATTCTTTCAGCCAAATCCGGCATCATCTTTGCGTCGGTTCCAAAAGTGATCTTCTGATATTCTGTTGCAAGATGGACTTCCCCGACGCCTACTATGGGCATTTTTTTGAAGTCATTTCTATCCTTTATAGTAGAAGCTCCGTGCTGGACAAAAACAGCTATTCCAATAGAAGGTACTGCTGTCAGATGACGCTCGTATATTCCAAAATCAACCTTTCCTCCGAGACCATGCATAGTGCCTGTCTGCAGCGCAATTTTACTCGGCCCGACCAGGCTTTCATCCGCGCACATTTTTAAAATTTTACTAGCCAGCGCTATAGAACCCCTTACAGTGCTCGGGTTATTTTTGTGTTTTGGATTATCAATATGTCTTTCTTCTATGCCTATTGAAACCGTAACCTTACCGCCCAATAATTCCTTTTCCAGGCCGCGGATATATCTTATAAATTCCATAGTAACCTTGGCTGTCTCGGCGTGTAATTTCTCATAAAGCGCATCCAATCGAGCCCTTTGTTCGTCTGTTAATACAAGTTCATCTATTAATTTATTCCGAAGAGCTTTAAGGCCGGTTTCATCCAGGCCTTGCGCTAATTTCGGATTATCTCTGAGTTTCTCGCTGACCAACACGTTTTCAAAAGCCACGATTTCATCCAGAGCCTCTTCGTTTACAAGCGTCGAAGGGTCCAGGTCAATATTGTACTCTCCCGCAAGTAGAGACTCGCGAATAAACTTTTTCAAAGAAGCTATTTCTTTTTGAGGGTCCTGGTCATACTTTTTTTTATCTATCTGATAATGATCCCCCTGCAGAAATATCGGGCCGGTATGGCCTTCTTTAATGGCAGCTGCGAAACCAACAGCTGCAAATTCGCCTACACTCTGGCCTGAATAGCGCGCTTCAGACTTAGCTAATTCCAGTATGATAGCTCCTACATTTAGCTCCCTGGCCGCCCAAAAGACATCCCTGGCTGTTTCATATCCGTCTGCCCTGATATTAACCGCAGGAACAGACATATTTGCCCATGCATTATTTTTTCTGGCCATATATAAATCATTGATTGACGCAGGTATGATGCCCAGCGATGCCGCGGCAGAACGTATAATAAATTGGGCAGCGACCTTAACATCATTATTTCCATTAAGCGCCGCTTCTCTGGCAAGATAGTCGATGGTTCTTGAACGCAGCTCATCCGCGTTAATCACTACCACATTGCCTTCTACGTCAAACTCCAAAACACCCTTTATATTTTCAAGAAACTCTTGAACATTATTAGACATAATCCCTGTGTTTGAAGCAAGTTTTTCGCTTACTGTATCTGTGTTTGCAGCATCCATAGTCTCTTGAGCGCGTCTTTGACCAGCTTCTGTTTGTAGCTGTAAAGGTACTCTTAAGTTAGCCTCTGAAGAATAGGCTATATTAGTGAATACAAAAGCCATTGCAAGCAATAATGATACTACCCTATTTACTGATTTTCCAATACCCATAATTCCCTCCTTTATGTTATATAATTTATTTAAAAAACTTTTAATAAGTATATCATTTATAGAGGATTTTGTCAATAAAAAATTTACCTTTTTAAATAAGATAAGGTTACTTGAAGATTACTTTTAGGAAGCGTTTTTTGCCGACTTTTACGCGGTATTCTGTGGAAGGTTCCAGTTTAAAATCTATTTCTTTTATCCTGGCGCCGTTTACCTCTATAGCGTCCTGCTCTATTAAGCGCCTGTATTCAGCTTTACTGGGCAATATCTTCTCCCCTACTAAAAAATCAACCAGACTTGGCTTAAAAGCCATTGTCTCAAGTTTCAACTCTGTGAACGGATCTCTTTTTTGAAACTTATTCTCAAAATCCCTTAAACTGGCTTCTGCCAAATCTTTTCCGTGATATTGCTTTACAATATCTTTGGCCAGATTTTTTTTAGCCTCCATTGGATGCAATTTTCTGACCTCTTCCAGATTCTCATCTGTCAAAAGCTCATAATACCCTAGCATCAATTCATCTGATACAGACATAATCTTGCCGAATATTTCTTCCGGCTTCTCATCTATACCTATATGATTCCCCAGGGATTTACTCATTTTATTCACGCCGTCAAGGCCCACTAAAAGCGGAGTCATTATGACTGCCTGCGACTCCTGGCCAAAATCTTTCTGCATCTCCCTGCCCATTAAAAGATTAAATTTCTGGTCTGTTCCGCCCAGCTCAATATCTGCCTTGAGCTCTACTGAATCATATGCCTGTAAAAGCGGGTACATAAATTCAAGAAGGCTTATGTCTTTGCCTGATTTATAACGCTCGCTGAAATCCGCCCTGGCTAGAACCTGGGAAACAGTGGTATGCGACATTAATTCAAGAGTGTTTTTAAGCGTCATCTTGGCAAGCCACGCGCTATTAAATACAACATCTGTTTTTTTCTCATCCAGGATTTTAAAGACCTGCTTCTTGTAAGTTTTTGCATTCTCTCTGATCTCGTCTTCGGTAAGCCGTTTTCTTATTTCGCTTCTGCCTGTAGGATCTCCTATCATACCTGTGAAATCCCCTATAAGAAAAACCACCTTATGGCCGAGATCCTGAAAATGTTTCAGTTTACGCAGTAAGACAGTATGGCCCAGATGAATATCTGGCGCGCTCGGGTCAAAACCAGCTTTGACCACGAGCGGCCTTTTTTTCTCTAGCTTCGAGATAAGCTCCTTCTCAGAGATTATCTCCACTGTCCCACGTTTGATTATTTGTAGTTGCTTTTGTATATCCATAAATCTCGCCTTGTTAATCGCGGAAATACGCAGAACTTTACGCGGAATTACGCTGAAATTAAACACTAACTTCCGCGTTTTTCCGCGTCTGCTCCGAGTGAAACGAGGAGCAGCTTCCGCGTAAGTTCCGCGATTATCATTCTTTTGTCTTTTTAATGCTCAGCCTAATCTTCCGCTCCAGATCATCAACCTTTATAACAACCGCGGAGATCTTATCTCCGGCTTTATAAGCCTCTTCCAGATTACCGGAAGGCTCTACATCCAGTTCAGATATATGCACAAGCCCTTCCAGGTCTTTTTCTAATTCTACAAAAAGCCCGAAGCTTGTTATCTTTGTAACAACTCCTTCGACTGTTGTGCCAAGAGAGTATTTTTTCATAATCTCAGACCACGGGTCAGAGGTTATTTGTTTTATACCCAGAGATATCTTCTGGTTCTCAGCGTCCACTGCCAAAATCATTACATCTAGCTTCTGGCCTTTTTTAAGATACTCTTTTGGGTTATTTATTTTCTTGGTCCACGACATATCATTTATATGGACAAAGCCTTCTATTGCTCCCTCTATTTCTATAAATGCTCCGTAGTCTGTCAGATTCCTGACCTTGCCTTCTACCTTCATACCAGGAGAAAATTTTTCTTTTATCTCCAGCCATGGATTAGGCTCTATCTGTTTTACGCCAAGGGATATTTTCTGGCTATTACTATCCACGTTTAAAACAACCGCCTCTACTGTATCCCCTATAGCAAGTATATCCTGAGGATTATTCACTCTCACTGTCCAGGAAAGCTCTGAAACGTGCACAAGGCCTTCCACGCCTTTTTCGAGCTCCACAAAAGCCCCATAAGGCATAATATTCACAACCTTGCCTTTGATCCTTGTGCCTACAGGGAATTTATTTTCAATATCCTTCCATGGATTCTCTGTCTTCTGCTTCAGGCCCAAAGAAACCTTCATGTTCTCTTTGTCAAAATTCAATATCACTACCTCTATAGTGTCGCCTATTGCAACCATTTCGCTCGGATGGGAGATCCTGCCCCAGCTCATATCAGTTATGTGCAGAAGCCCGTCTACTCCTCCCAGGTCCACGAACACTCCAAAATCAGTGATATTTTTTACAAGGCCTTTGCGAAGCTCGCCTATCTTGAGCTCCCCTAATACCTTGGTTTTTATAGTTTCTTTCTCTTTTATTATAGCGTCTTTTCTGGAGACCACTATATTTTTTCTCGGCTTATTCATTTTCACGATCTTGAATAAAAGAGCCTGGCCCACCAGCTGATTCACATTGCCAAACCCTTTCAGGGCTACAAGAGAAGCAGGCAGAAATGCCTCTATGCCCACATCCACCATCAAGCCGCCTTTAACCTTTCTGGAAACCTTACCTTCTATAAAATCCCCTTCCTTATAAGTGGCGGAAATCTTATCCCAGCCCTGCATATTCTCTGCCTTGCGCCTGGAAACAGTGATAAGCCCGTCCTCATTTTCCTTGGATTCCACAAATATATCAAATTCATCGCCGATCTTCAGATCCACAATGTCTTTAAGCTCTCCAAGGGTTATAATACCTTCGGATTTATAACCCAAGTCAATATAGACATCTTTAACGCCTATAGCGAGCACCTTGCCTTTTACTATATCGCCCTCGCTCAAGCGCCTGAACGTCTTGCCGTAAGCCTCCTCCAGATTAAATACTTCCTGCGTTTGGTTTTCCTGTTTCAACTCTTTTGTCATGATTTTTAAAACCTCCTTATTCTCTCTATGATTTTTTTCACCATTGAATCCGGTGTTGATGCCCCGCTTGTGATTCCTATGCAGCTCTTTCCCTTAAACCAAACCTTTTTTAATTCCAGCTCTGTTTCAATATGGAAACTATCCACCCCGCTTTCTTTGCAAATCTGCCAGAGCCGTTTTGTATTGGCGCTATTTTTTCCGCCTATAACTATCATCAGATCGCAGTCCTTTAAAAGGCTGCGAGTCGCTGATTGCCTTTTTGATGTATCATTACAGATTGTGTTGAAAATCTTTACTTCGCTGAAATCCTCGTTCAGTATCTTTTGAATCTCGTTTATATAATTAACCTTGTTCTGCGTTGTCTGCGAGATAATGCCGAGCTTTTTTGACTTCCTGCTCTTTCCCGCAATGCTATTCAGCGCCCTTACTTCCGGATGAACGCTGTCACCCACTATTATTATCCTGTACCCGTCTTTTTTCAGCTCCCTTACGATATTCTGCGCGTATTTTACAAAAGGACAGGTCGCGTCAACAAGCTTTAGTTTCTTTTTCTTTATTTCTTCCAGCGCCTCTACGGGCGCGCCATGCGAAGATATTATAACAGTCCCGCTATTTATCTTCTCGGGGCTAGTGACTACCTGAAGCCCTTTTTTAAAAAGTTCTTCTACCGCCTGTGGATTATGTATCAGGGCGCCAAGCGAATAAATCTTATCCCCGTCTTTTAATCCTTTCAAAGCGCCTTCGGCGACATTTATCGCCCGCTTTACCCCGAAACAAAACCCCGCGCACTTCGCTACCTTAATCTTCATTCTTTTTTAAAGCCCTAATTGTCGCCATGGTATCTTCAGCTATCTGCATGTAATATTCTTTTTCAGAACTATTCTTTTCAATTTTTAAAGGCTTTCCTACATATACTGTTATCTTTTTAAACCTCGGGAAAATAGCTCCTTTAGGAAGTGCTTCTCTGGAACCTTTTATATAACATGGCAATATATTCGCGCCTGAACGAGCTGCTAGAAGGCCTATACCGGCTCTTGGCGCCCCGAGATTTCCGTCTTTTGACCGCGTCCCTTCAGGAAAAATTAAAACCGCTTTGCCATGGCATAATTTATCTATTGCCAATCTCATAGCGCCTACATCAGCGCCTTCCCTTTTTAAAGGAAACGCATTCACTGACTTCAGGATATTGCCGAAGATCCTGTTCCTGAAAAGGCTGCTGCGCGCCATAAAATTTAATGGCCGCGGCACTACAAACCCTGCTATTAAAGGATCGAGAAAACTTGTATGGTTCGGCGCAATAATCAGCGGCCCGGTCTTCGGGCAATTTGCAGAACCCACTATTCTCAGCCTGAAAAATGTTTTAAAGAGCAGCTTTAATATATTTCTAGAGATAAAATATATCATTACAAGAAAATTCCTCACTACGGTTCGGGATAACTTTGTTTCAGAATTTTCTTGTTCAAAGGGGCTTCGCCCCTATGACGTTCCGTGATGCTCCTATTCGTCGCATCACTTCACTGTTACCCCTTGGGGGATTGCCTGCAATCCCCCAAAACCCCCTACAGCAGTAGAGGAAAGTATTCTTATACTTTCCTCTACTGTAAAGAATCTCTGATAGATTTGGCCCTCTTTAATAACCCAAGCAGATTCCGGCTATTATTGCTTTTTAAAGCCTTTTCTATCTTTGATAATTCTTTTTTCAAGATTTTGATATTCTTTATCAGATTCCCTCTGTTAGTCAAAAATATATCCCGCCATAATTCCGGTTCGCCCGAAGCAATCCTTGTAGTATCCTTAAAGCCTCCCGCTGCAAGATCTAAACCGCTTCCGGCTGCGGCATTTATCAGGCTCACAGCTGCTGCGTGAGGCAGATGGCTTATATTTGAAAGCAATCTATCGTGCGTATCCGCAGACATAACAATAACTTTCATTCCCAATGCGGCCCAAAATTTCCTAACCTTATTAAGGGCCTTTTTATTTTTTGCCTCTGTTAAAATGCAATACGCTCCTCTAAACAAATCCTTATCCGCATATTTAATACCCGATCTTTCAGAACCTGCAATAGGATGACTACCTATAAAATCTACATCCTTCAGCCTGATATTTGCTATATTTTCAACTATGTATTTTTTTGTGCTGCCCGTATCAGTGACTATAGCGCCTTTTTTTAAAAAGGGCGCTATTTTTTTAGCTATATCAACTATTTTAAAAACAGGCGTTGTAATAATAACCAGATTTGAATCCTTTACTCCATCTTTCAGATCTAATGTCGCAAAATCTACAATTCTATTCTTAACTGCCTGATCAATAGTGCTTTTTCTTCTAGATACCCCCTCAATTTCTTTTGCAAGCCTTTTTTCCTTTATTGCAAGGCACAGCGACCCGCCAATCAACCCCAAACCTATAATAGTCACTCTATTAAACATTCTTTATTGTTGGTTTGTTATATTTCCCGGTTAACAGCTTTGGCTACAAGTTTAAGCTCTTTCATCATATCTTCGAACCTGCGGGGCACCAGAGACTGTTCTCCGTCAGAAAAAGCCTCTTCAGGATTCGGGTGAACCTCTATCATAAGCCCATCTGCTCCAGCTGCAATCGCTGCCTTTGCCATCGGTTCCACGAGGTCCCATTTGCCGGTACCATGGCTCGGGTCTACAATAATAGGCAGATGGCTCAGCTGCTTAATGAGCGGCACTGCGTTCAGGTCAAGGGTAAATCTTGTGGCATCTTCAAATGTCCGTATGCCCCTTTCGCAAAGTATGCAGTTAAAATTTCCTGCCGCAAGGACATATTCAGCTGACATCAGAAACTCTTTCACAGTGGCTGATATACCTCTTTTTAAAAGCACGGGTTTTTTGGAAATGCCTACCTCTTTAAGCAAATTAAAATTCTGCATGTTCCTCGCGCCAACCTGCAGGATATCCGCGTATTTTTCAACCATCCGCACATCCCTTGTATCCATTACCTCTGTGACAATCTTCATCCCTGTTTCTTTTTTAACATCTCTCAGGAACTTCAGGCCTTCTTCTCCCAGGCCCTGAAAACTGTAAGGAGAACTCCTGGGCTTAAATGCCCCTCCTCTTAAAATAGAGGCGCCTGCTTTTTTAACCTTTTTCCCTACTTCAAGGAGCATTTCAAAACTTTCCACTGAGCATGGCCCTGCCATAACTGCTATTTTCTTGCCGCCTATTTTTACGCCATCTACATCTATAATGCTACTTTCGGATTTAAACTCCCTGGACACAAGCTTGTAAGGCTTCAGGATAGGCATTACCTTTTCAACGCCCGGGAAAGCCTCCAAAGGCTGGACCCTTAAGGCATCTTCCTCGCCTATAACTCCTATAATAGTGCGCTCTACGCCCCTTGAAATCATGGGCTTTAAGCCGAGTTTTTTAACCTTATCAATTAAATGGTCTATTTGTTTCTTTGTAGCGTCAGGACGTAATACAATAATCATTAAAAACCTCCAACATTAACTCAAAAGTAAAAACGAAAAAGTCAAAACTACAATTAAAAATTCAAAACCTCCGGATTTTTTAAATTTTACCTTTTGAGTTTTGGTTT
>JAHJGB010000053.1 GCA_018824725.1 Candidatus Omnitrophota bacterium | reverse complement strand
CCAGCCCCTTTTTATTATTGCTCGCTGAACCAAGCTGGGACCGTTCGATATCATTATGGGAGTTATTATGGGAGCCCGGCTCCCATAGTGATGAAAGAGTTATGCTTATGTTTAGAAAATTTCTTATAGCTTTAATTATTTCTGGATTATTAGCTGTGCCTTGTTTTGCGGATTTCAGGTTCGCTGTTTTGGGCGATACCAGGGATTATAGTTCGGACGGGATTAATGTCAGGGTGATGAAGGCTATACTTGAAAAAATAAAAGCCGAAAATGTGGATTTTATTATAATAATTGGAGACATGATAACGGGCTCTACAAAAACAGATGTACATAGAAACAGATTAAAAAAATGGAAAAGCATTATTGAAAAATACAGAATACCTTTTTATGTAGGCGTTGGAAATCATGAGATAGAATCAGAGGTATCTGAAGACATAGTGAGGTCAGTTTTTGAAATGCCTGAAAACGGGCCAAGCGGCCTCAAGGAACTGATTTATTCTTTTGATTATAAAAATTCCCACTTCATAATGCTTGATACAGCTATTTTTAATAGTTTTCATGCCTTAGGTAAAGTTCAAATGGGATGGCTTAAAGAAGATCTGGAAAAAAATCAGAAAAAACCTATTTTCATATTTGGCCATGACCCAGCTTACCCTGTTTATAGCCACATAGGGACCTCATTGGATAAATATAGCATTCAAAGAGATGAGTTATGGAGTTTGTTTGAGCGGCATAAAGTCAGGATTTATTTTTGCGGTCACGAACATTTATACAACAGGTCTATACATGGCGATGTTTATCAGGTAATAACAGCAGGCGGAGGCGCTCACTTGGCCGCTCCGGAAGAAAAAGGCGGGTTCTATAATTTTGCGGTTGTAGAAGTGAAAGATGATGGCCTTGCCCTTATTGCCGTCAAGGATATAAAAGGCTCAGTAAAAGATATTTTTAATATTGAATATTAAATGGTTACGTATTATAATTTAAACTAAAAGGGGGATTAATCATGAAAAAAATAGCGTTAGTCATAATATTTGTATTAGCTGTTTCAGGCTGCGTTACGGGTGCTAAAGAAGTTAAACCATCGTCAGAAAAGGCAGTTAATACAGTTCCTTCCATAGAAGAGAAAGATATTTCGGAAACCCAGAAAGTTTTCTCAGGTAATGCCGGAGAACCGGTAACGCCGACTCCTGTTTCTATTGTGGAGCCTGCGCCTTACAATATCCCGGAGCCAATTCCAGAGCCTAGTAAAATACAATATTCCCAGATTACAAATCTTATCAGCGAATTTATAGATATGAAAGATAGTAGCGCTATTTCCGGAGAAAACGGCTATTTGGGGGTTTCTGAAAATAAACTTACTGTATTTGAGATCAAAGGCAATAAAGACGATGTAAAAGAGGCATCAATGAAGCTTATATATCCAAAAGGGATAGATAAAACAAGCGCAGAATTAAACAATGCGATGATGTCCAGATTTCTAAAAAATATAGCTCCTGAATTTCAGGACTGGCAAGGCCGCACAAAAGAAATACTTGATAAATTCCATTCCATGCAAACAGGCGTTCAGGCCACTAACCTAGAAAATATCAGATTAAGCAATAAAATTATACAGATTCTATATGATAAAAATGCAGATTATATAGTAGTTACATTAAAAGCCCAGCCTTAAATTTTACCCTGGATAAGTGAAAGCAATATCTATAGTCATAGTTACTTCTAATTCAAGCAAATACATAGAATCCTGCTTAGATTCCATATTGATGCAGGATTTTAAGGATTATGAAATTATAGTAGTAGATAATGGTTCTAAAGACAGCACCATACCTATCATTAAAAATAGATACGCAAGTGTTAAATTAATCTGTAATTTAAAAAATTTTGGACCTTGTTGTGCCCGCAATCAGGGGATAAATAATTCTAGCGGAAAGTTTGTGTTATGCCTTGATTATGATGTAAAAATACTGGACAATTTTTTAACGAATATTTATAAGGCGATAGAAAAGAGAGATAAAGTTGGCGCGATTGGGCCTAAGATTTTAATGTCAAACGGTAAAACCATATACAGCGCCGGGATTCATTTTTCTTATCTATGGAAATTTTATGATATAGGAGATGCTAAAATAGATACAGCGGCGTTCGGGCTTAAAAAGAATGTTGAGGGAGTATCGGCTGCAGCAGTTATCTATAAAAGAGAAGCTCTGGAAACGATAAAACAGGATGGAGAATACTTTGACGAGGATTTTTTTTATCTTTTTGAAGATGTTGATATAAGTTGGCGGCTGCGTAAAAAAAATTGGGAAATAACATACACTCCAGATGCCGTGTGTCTGCATGTTAGCGGCAGATCTCGCAATAAAGACAAGTATTCTCAATATCTATCCATGCGCAATAGATACCTGGCTATAATAAAAAACGAGTCTTTATCCAGCTTGCCCAGGCTATTTGTTGTTTTTTTTATCTATGATTTATGGCGGAATATGTTTATGTTAGTTACAAACGCCGGATATTTCTTAAGGGCATGGTATGAGATATTAGGACTCTTTAAAAAAATGCTTAAAAAGCGTTGCAAACCTTAGATCCAATAATACGCAAGGCATTAAAATTTCCCCTTGTCATAGGATATTCCAGATGGTATAATTTTAGTCTTAACGGGCCCATAGCTCAGCTGGTTAGAGCACCTGACTCATAATCAGGTGGTCCAAGGTTCAAGTCCTTGTGGGCCCACCATATTGTTTTAGGATTGAAGATGAGGCTTAGAGGGACTTGAAGTGAGTCCTGTTAGATGCGACAGAAGGAGCATCTGCTTAACGGGACGAGTGGCCGACCCGTAGCGAAGCGAAGGGCGCCAAGTCCTTGTGGGCCCACCGTGGGCGATTAGCTCAGCTGGTTAGAGTGCTGCCCTCACATGGCAGAGGTCACTGGT
>JAHJGB010000052.1 GCA_018824725.1 Candidatus Omnitrophota bacterium | reverse complement strand
GGAATTGTTACAATTATTTTATTTTTCTTTTTAACGGGGTTGAGGTTTAATTTTTTAAATATATCTTTTATTCTTTCAGGGGCTATGTGTATGCCGAGTATCCTCAGGACTTCATCCAGAGAAAGCGTTATTTCTTTTTCCTTTTCTATGCCGGAGCCTACGTCGCTAATTTTACCTGCCAGCCTTCCTCCTGCTGTTTCCTTGACCAACTCCTGCGCCCTGACGCTGGAAGCAAATATCATTGCCTGGTCAATGCCTCTTTCAAACCTGTAGCTTGACTCTGATGCCAGGCCTAACTGCCTGCAGGCCTTTCTTATCGCAACGGCATCAAAACACGCGCTTTCTATTAAAATATTTTTTGTGCTGTCGGTTATCTCTGTATCCTTGCCGCCCATAATGCCTGCAATAGCTACAGGCCTAGATGCGTCCGCTATAACAAGTATATTGGAATCCAAAGTCCTATTAACCCCGTCTATGGTTACTATGCTTTCGCCTTTTTTAGCGCGTCTCACTACAATTCTTTTCCCCTCAAGTTTATCCAGGTCAAATGCGTGCAGTGGCTGGCCTAATTCGAAAAGTGTGTAATTTGTTATATCCACTATATTATTCACAGACCTCACTCCCATGGCGCCAAGCCTCTGGCTGAGCCACTTGGGAGAAGGCATGACTTTTACATTTTTCATGATACAGCCTACATACCTGGTGCATGCATTTTTATCCAGGATCTCTATCCTCGCGCCGCCCCTGGCATTGCCTTTTTTCATGTAATTTTTCCTGATCGAATCCGGAAGTTTTATTGAAATGCCAGACGCTGCGCTTAGTTCTCTGGCAATCCCAAGCACAGAAAGACAGTCCGACCTGTTAGGCGTAACCTCGATTTCCATGACATGATCGCCTTCTATGTCAGCGCTGGATGCGATCTCCAGCCCTGTCATTGTCAGAAAATCTCTGGCCTTGTTTATTTCTATTTTTGACTCCATCAAATCCTTTAACCAATCAAAACTTACTCGCATAAAACCCCCAAATTATTTAAATAGTAGAATAACTATACCTCTCTAATTTATAACAGTAACGATTCCATTTACAACAGTAATAGTGCCAGTGGTCACGGTTTGAGCTGGGAAATTAACGGTCTTCACATAGGTAATAGTCGTGGTAACGGCACCTGCAGTAGTACCCACTGAATAAGCCGTAGCATTTACTGTGCCGGTTACATTGAGTTTATAAGTACCCGGGGTTGTCGTCCCGATGCCGACGTTGCCTGAAGTTGTAGCCAAATAAGTATTGCCTGTTGTTGTAAGCTCATCATATGCGCCGTAAGGCGCAGGATAATACGTGGTAAGCGTTATATCTTCTGCCATAAGCGTAACTCCAAATCCAAGCAGCGCTAATAAAAATGCGTAGAAAAAATTAAAATTTTTCTGCATACACGCCTCCGTTTTGTTTAATTAAAACTGTTTCAGAAACCTAACATCGTTTTCATATAATAAGCGTATATCGTCAATGCCGTATTTAAGCATACAAATTCTATCCACGCCCATGCCAAATGCAAAGCCTGTATAGGCTGTGGGGTCTATTTTCACAAACTCAAATACCCTTGGATTTATCATGCCCGAACCTAAGACCTCAAGCCAGCCTTTATGCGAACAAACCCTGCAGCCCTTGCCTCCGCAGATAAAACACGATATGTCAACCTCTGCCGAAGGCTCTGTAAAAGGAAAGAAATGCGGCCTGAATCTCATTTTAACATTGTCTCCGAAATATTCTTTTGCAAATCTCTCCAAGACACCTTTTAAGTCGCTGAATTGTATGCCTTTATCCACCATAAACCCTTCTATCTGGTAAAACATGAATGAGTGGCTGGCATCCACTGCGTCAGGCCTGTAAACCTTGCCTGCGTGTATGACCTGTATGGGAGGCTTTTCTTTTTCCATGACGCGTATCTGGCTGGTAGATGTCTGGCTTCTCAAAAGATTTCCGTTTTCGATATAAAACGTATGAAAGGTTTCTCTTGAAGGATGATTTTTCGGTATATTAAGCGCCTCAAAATTATAGTATTCTGTCTCTATCTCAGGGCTTTCCACTGCCTTAAAGCCCATCTTACCGAAAATCTCTATTATCTCCTGGGTTGTTTTTATCAAAGGATGGACATGCCCCAATTCTCTTTTTATTCCTGGAAGCGTTATGTCGTTATTTTCAAAAACTGCTGATTCTTTTGACCTGAAGCCTTTTTCTTTCTCCTCTATTAAAAGGGTTATCTTCTGCTTTAATTTATTGATAAATATCCCTGCTTCAGGTTTGTCTTTTTTAGCAACGCTTTTTATGCCTTTTATGGCGTCCGTCACAATGCCTTTACGGCCCAGGTATTTGACCTTGGCATTTTCCAATTGTTCTACATTCATAGAACCAGATGCCTCTTTTATGGCTGTCTTTTCTATGTCTTTTAACTTATCTATAAATTTCATCTTGCCCCCTATTTATCAATCTGTTTGAACCTTTCAAGGTTCTCATTGGAGCCAAGTAATATAAGAACATCCCCTTGTTTTATCACATAATCTGCTTTGGGAGATATATTAAGTTCGCATACCTTAACATTTGCCTGTTCTTTTTTCCTTATACCTATTATAGTAAGGCCGTATTTGGCCCTTATATCAAGGCTTCCTATTGACTGGCTTACAAATGCCTGAGGAGTTACGGTTTCCATAATGCTGTATTCCGGAGAAAGATATATATGTTCAATGATAGAAGGAGACGTGAGAGAATTCGCCACCCTGATGCCCATGTCTCTTTCAAGAAACACTACTTTTGTGGCGCCCACCTTTTCAAGCACCTTGCCGTGTTCCTGGGTGACTGCCCGCGCCACTATTTCCTGCACACCCATTTCTTTTAAGGTAAGCGTGGTAAGTATTGAGGCTTCCAGATTAGTGCCTATTCCGACCACTGCTACGTCTACATTTTTTATCCCGACTGCTTTCAGCGACTTTTCATCAGTAGAATCCACCTGTACCGCTTCTGTTACAAATTCAGAAGCATCCTGAACCAGCCCATCATCCTTATCTATAGCCAGGACCTGGCAACCTTGTTCTGTCAAAGTCTTTGCAACGCTTAACCCGAACCTGCCAAGGCCTATCACTGCAAACTGTCTCATAATCCACCCCTCTTTATTATCCCACCATTATTTTCTCTTCAGGATACTTGTATAAGAATTTATCTTCTTTTACCGCTACCGCCAACGCAAGAGTCAATGGCCCAATCCTTCCGACAAACATAGTCAACATTAAAATAAATTTTCCAAAAGAGCTTAAAATGGGGGTAATGCCCGTTGAAAGGCCCACCGTACTGAACGCAGACATAACCTCAAATAATATCCTCAAGAAATAATTCGGCATCGCCTCTTTCCCGGCTTCAATAAAACTTAAAAGCATGGTGAACACCAAAATCCATGCCCCTGCAAGCCCTGCTATCATAACGCATCTTCTAAAGATACCCTTGGGCACTGTTCTTTTAAAAAGATGCACGTTGTCCCTGTTTTTCACCATGCTCCACGCCCCTCCGATCAGTACAGCCAGGGTGTTTGTCTTGATGCCTCCTCCCGTAGACCCCGAAGAAGCCCCTATAAACATCAGTATTATCATAAAAAATAGCGTCGGGCTCGCAAGATTTCCTATTGCCACAGTGTTAAAACCCGCTGTCCTTGGCGTAATAGACTGGAAAAAAGATATAAGCAGCTTGTCTTTTATCCCAAGGCCGTAAAGCATCTTGCCGTTTTCAAGAAGCAGAAAAACAATTGCCCCTAAAAATATAAGTGCAGAAGATACGGTAATCACTATCTTTGTCTGCAAGCTTACCCTCGAAAAAAGGTTCATGCCTTGTTGTTTTTTTCGGGAAAAAATCCTCATAGAAAGATTTCTAAAAAACTTCCCGACATCCCCTAATACCACAAATCCAAGGCCTCCGACTATTGCGAGGGCCATTATAGTCATATTAACAACTGCGTCGCTCCTGAAATTCTCCATATTATTCGAATAAAGAGAGAAACCAGCGTTGCAAAACGCAGAAATAGAATGAAATATCGAGTAATACACATTACCAAATCTTGAGTACAAGCATAGCGCACCTATAATTTCTATCGCAAGAGTAATAAAAAGGATGGATACGATAAGAGACTTCAAACCTTCTGCGCTGTACCTGTCCAGCGCTCCTTTCATGATAACATTTTCCCTAAGGGTAAACCTTCTGCCGATTATGATAGCAAAAAATGTGGATAGGGTCATAATACCCAGGCCCCCTATCTGTATTAAAAATAATATAACCATCTGGCCGAACGCAGAAAAATCCTTCCCTATATCTTTTACAGCAAGTCCTGTAACGCACGTAGCGCTTGTGGCTGTAAAAAAAACGTCTACAGAGCTTATGTAATGCCCTGGCTGTGCAGCCTGAGGAAGCGATAATATAGCCCCTCCTATGAGTATAGCCAGAAGAAAACTGACAGCCACTAATTGCGCTGGTTGCAATCTAAACATAAGATTCGCCTCTAGAGTTACTTTTTCTGAACGCCTGCCACTAATTTCTTAAATGCCACCATATCATTGACAACCATGTCCGCTAAAACTTTTCTATTCAAACCTATCTTAGCGTCTTTAAGGCCTTTCATAAATTTGGAGTATGATATACCCAGTCCTTTACATGCATTAGAAATCCTCAGAATCCACAATCTCCTGAACATGCCTTTTTTGGCGCGCCTGTCTCTTGTGCCGTACATAAGGGCTTTTTTCACGGATTCGACCGTAATCCTGTGCAGCTTGCTTCTTCCGGCGCGCTGACCCTTTGCCATCTTGGAAACTCTTTTTCTGCGGGCTCTGGATGCGGGCCCGTATTTTACGCGTGACATTTTAATGCCTCCTTTATAATAACATTGTTAATCGCGGAAATACGCGGAATATAACGCTGAACTACGCTGAAATTATATTCTAATTTCCGCGTTTTTCTGCGTCAGTTGCGAGCGAAGCAAGCAACTGCTTCCGCGTAGTTCCGCGATTTCAGCCCTATGGCAACAACTTTTTGGTTATCTTTGCGTCCATGCCCAGCACTTCCATACATTTTCTCATCTTTCTTTTTCTTTTCGAAGATTTGGATGTAAGTATGTGGCGCCTGCCCGGCTTATACCTCATAAGTCTGCCATTTTTTGTAATTTTTAATCTTTTTCTAGCGCCCTTGTTTGTCTTTAATTTAGGCATTTTCCTTCTCCTTGGTATTCTTTACGCCAATTGACGGCCTGGCCATAAAATGTATCATAATATTCCTGCCTTCCATCATCGGGCCTTTTTCCACTTCCCCTACTTCATTAAGGTCGGCTACAACCCTGTTCATAATCTTTTTTCCTATATCCATATGGCTCATTTCCCTGCCCCTGAAGGTCATTGTAAGCTTCACCTTGTCCCCTCTTTCCAAAAACCGCTTCATATGATGGAGCTTGGTCTGATAATCATGCTCTTCTATGTTCGGTTTCATCTTGATTTCTTTAAGGTGCACGGTCTTCTGGTGTTTGCGCGCTTCTTTTTCTTTTTTCTCTTGTTCGTATTTATATCTGGAATAATCCATTATCCTGCAGACAGGAGGAGACGACTGGCCTGCAACCTCCACTAGGTCCAGTCCGTATTCTTCTGCTTTTTGCAAAGCATCCTGGGTGTTCACAATACCCATCTGTTCGCTTTCAGGGCCTATAAGCCTTACTTCCTTTACGCGTATCCTTTGATTGATTCTTAAATCTTTTGAAATACGAATCACCCCTTTCTCATGTTAATCAAATATTCGCGACACGTTTCACGAACATTTGTTTGTAATCTCTTTTTTTATTCTATCTACAAAATCACCTATCTTCACTGCGCCCGTGTCGCCTTCTTTCCTGGCGCGCACAGAGACTGTACCGGTCTCTTTTTCCTTGTCCCCTATTATCAGCATATAAGGAATCTTATTCAACTCGCTTTCTCTTATTTTGTACTGCAGTTTTTCATTTCTTTTGTCCACTTCAACCCTGATGTCTTCATTCTGGAGTTGCTTGAAAATATTATCTGCGTAATCATGCGAGCGGTCAGTAATTGGTATAACCATAGCCTGCACAGGCGCAAGCCACACAGGAAATGCGCCTGCGTAATGTTCTATAAGAGTGCCTATAAACCGTTCCATGCTGCCTAATATTACTCTATGCAGCATTACCGGCCTTTCTTTTTTGCCGCCCGCAGAAATATACGTAAGGTCAAATCTTTCCGGAAGCGCAAAATCGCACTGGACTGTTGCGCATTGCCACGGCCTGCCAAGCGCATCTTTAACCATTATGTCTATCTTCGGCCCGTAGAATGCGCCTTCGCCCTCATTGATTCCATAACTCATGCCTTTTGACTCCAAAGCATTTTTCAGGGCGCTGGTAGCCTGGCTCCAGATTTCATCTGTGCCGATAGATTTTGGCGGCCTTGTAGAAAGGTCTATCTTGTAATCATTGAACCCAAAAACCTTCATTGTATCTATCACGAAATCTATAACTCCTATTATTTCCTGCTCCGATTGGCTGGGCAAACAAAATATGTGAGCGTCGTCCTGCGTAAAACCTCTCACTCTTAAAAGCCCGTGCAGCACCCCTGTTTTTTCGCGCCTGTGGACATTGCCGAGTTCAAAATAACGTATGGGCAGGTCCCTGTAACTGCGCAGCTTTGATTTATAAATCAGCATATGGCCCGGGCAGTTCATGGGCTTTATAGCATATTCCTCTCCTTCAGTTTTGAATATGTACATATTGTCTTTATAATATTCATAATGGCCTGATGTGACCCATATATCTGATTTCAAAATATGCGGCCCCATTACAATCTGATACCCGCGCCTCAGGTGCTCTTTTTTTTCGTAATCTTCTATCAGCATTCTCAAGAGCGCGCCTTTGGGGTGATAAAATACAAGGCCTGGCCCCACTTCGTCGTGTATGCTGAAAAGATCCAGTTCTTTCCCGAGTTTTCTATGATCCCGTTTTTTCGCCTCTTCCTGTTTTTTTAAATACTCTTCCAGTGCCTCGCGTGTTTCAAAACATGTGCCATATATCCTCTGAAGCATGGGGTTTGTTTCAATGCCGTGCCAGTACGCGCCTGCTATGCTCAAGAGCTTAAATGCCTTGATTTCTCCTGTAGATTTTACGTGCGGGCCCTTGCACAAATCCACAAACTTCCCGTGCCTGTAAATAGAAATTGTATCGCCTTCTAATTTTTCTATAAGCTCTAATTTATAAGGCTCTTTTAATTTTTTAAATAACTGCAAGGCCTCTTTTTTAGAAACTCCCTCGCGCTTGAATTCTAAGCCTTCTTTTATAATCTTAGTCATTTCCTTCTCTATCTCTGCGAGATCCTCTGGCTTAAAAGGTTCTTTTCTATCAAAATCATAGTAAAAACCATCTTCAATGGCAGGACCTATGGCAAGACGGGCGTCAGGAAAAAGCCTTTTTACAGCGTCTGCCATTATATGAGAACAACTATGTCGCAATGCGTCTAAATTATTTATCATAATCTTTCCCAACAACTAGAAAAACGACGTTGTTGAATTGTATAGTTGTTTACAATATAAAATACTGGTGGGCCTAACAGGACTCGAACCTGTGACCTCTTCCATGTCAAGGAAGCGCGCTAACCAACTGCGCTATAAGCCCGAAATTTTTTAATATGGTGGGCGAGGAGGGAGTCGAACCCTCACGACCTTGCAGCCAATGGATTTTAAGTCCATCGTGTATGCCATTCCACCACTCGCCCGGAGGCGACGACCGGAATCGAACCGGTGAATAAGAGTTTTGCAGACTCCTGCCTTCCCTCTTGGCTACGTCGCCGGTGCAAAATAGCCTTTGAATTTTGCCTCCGCCGCTTTGCTTCGCAAAGCGAAACAGCGGGGGCAAAATTGGTTAAGGAACTAGCGATCTAAAGGAACTAATGATCTATATGAAAAAACGTGTGGCCTGATAATCGATCTCCGGCTACACGTTATAAAGATTTAGTATACATTAAAACGGCGGTGCCCATTTACCCTTGGAAGCAGGTTGCCATCTTACATGGCCTCCCACGAATAATACATTACCGCCTTGCCCTTTGTGATTGTCAGCCTTATCGCAGGCTATGGATTCGCCTGAATCAGCTGATTCTGTAAGCCCTGCCTTATATGCATAATCCCCGCTATCTGCATTGTCAGGGATGCTGCTAGGAGCTGACGGGCATTTAAAAATCTCCAGACTGTCCAGATAACCCCCGTTTACCAGTTCGTTAAGCGTCTTTGGAAATCTTTCCATATTATCTGTAGCGTATAAATGCAGCGCTATGCTTATCTGTTTTAAGTTATTCATGCAGCTTGTGCGCCTTGCCCTTTCTCTTGCCTGGCCTATCGCAGGCAAAAGCATACCTGCCAATATTCCTATAATAGCTATGACAACCAATAACTCTATAAGGGTAAAACCGCGTTTTTTCAAGCTGGCCTCCATTAGTTTATTTATTCTTTAAATACCACATTTCCTCTATTTTGTCAAGCAAAACATGGGCAATAAAAGCCTTATTTCTGTTCCTTATTTTTGAAACATGCCTGTTTTTATCTATTAATGTTACATCTAACTTGTTGTTACCAAAAGGGTTATGACTTTTTGTAAGGCTATTAGCCACAATCAAATCCAATTTTTTGGTTTTTAGCTTGATATGCGAATTTCTGACCAGGTTTTCTGTTTCCAAGCTAAATCCTACAAATAACTTACGCTTATGATATCTTTCTAATTCTTTCAATATGTTTTTGTTGGGGATCAGTTTTATATTTAAAGGCTTGTTTCTTTTGATCTTTCTATTGGATATTTCGCTTACCTTAAAGTCGCTTACAGCTGCGCACATAAAAAGGCAATCTGCCTTGCCTATGGTTTTTTTTAACTCCCCCAGGAGTTCATCCGCTGTCCTTATGGAAATAAAATTACACGCTCTGGGCGGCATAATATCTGTGGGGCCGCTTATAAGAGTGACCTTGTGTTTTCTTCTAAGCGCCTCCTCTGCTATTCTATGTCCCATATGGCCGGTAGATCTGTTTGAAATAAACCTTACGGGGTCTATGGGTTCTTCCGTTGGGCCTGCTGTGACTATAATCCTAATAAGCTGCTCACTTTCTTTATGATAATTTGCGGGTCCTGGATGTGGCCCATGCCTTGTTTGCCGCACGTAAGCCCGCCTTTGACAGGGCCTGTAAAATTAAACCCGAGTTTTTTTAATCTAGCTATATTGTCCTGCACGATTTTATTGTTATACATGGCTTCATTCATTGCCGGAGCCAGTAAAATCCTGGCCTTTGTAGCGCACACAGCGCATGTGAGCATGTCATCGCATATACCGTTTGCTATTTTACCTATAATATTAGCTGTGGCAGGAATAATCGCAATACAATCCGCCTGTTCAGCAAGCGAGATATGGCCTGAATCCCACTCTTCAGGTAATTTAAACATATCATGCGTTACAACCCTGTTTCCGGATACTGCCTGGAACAGAACCGGCTTTATAAACTCTTCTGACTCTTTGGTCATTACAACAGTCACCTGGACACCGAGCTTGCGCAGCCCGCTTATCACATCCAGGGCTTTATAGCATGCAACACTTGCTGTAACTCCGACGATAACATTTTTAGATTTCATTTCAGCCCTACTTTTTAGTCTTATATGTGATTTTTCCTGCAGCCACTTCTTCCAGGGCAATGGTTGAAAACCTGGTTGTATTGGTTTCTATCAGCTTCTTGGCTCCGTTATTCAGCTCCACAGCCCTCCTGGCTGCAAGTATCGTGATTTTATAGATACTGTCCGAACCTTTAAAAATTTTTTCTACCGGCATGTATGCCATTCTAACTCCTCCCAAATTTGCTTCGCAAATTTGATCTTGAAGCGCCGTTAAGCAATGCAACGAACAGGAGCATTGTAGGCGCTGAAAGACCTTAATTCCTCTTTACTCTGCATCTTTCTGCAATAATAATAGCCCTCAGGTTATCAAGCGCTGACTCGAGCCTGTTATTCACAATAATATAATCGTATTTCTGGCTGCATGCTATTTCTTTTCTGGCGATGTTAAGCCTTTGGAGGATTGCCTCTTTTGAATCTGTTGAGCGGTTGATAAGCCGCTCTTTGAGCATAGCCAGCGACGACGGCAATATAAATATATAAACAGCTCCCAGTTTAAGCCGTCTTATCTTCATGGCGCCCTGCACATCTATGCTTAACAAAACATCGCTGCCTCTTTTCAGCATATGCAATATATGCTTTTTCGGGGTGCCGTAATGCTCACCGAAAACCTTTGCCCATTCTAAAAATTCTTTTCTTTTCTGGCGTTTTAGAAATTCCGGTTTCTCGATAAATATATAATCCATCCCGTCTTTTTCGCCCGGACGCGGAGGCCTTGTGGTCATAGAGATAGACCTGTATAAGCTGTCCACTGATTCCACGAGCCTCGTGCAAAGCGTTGTCTTGCCAGAGCCTGACGGAGCAGAGAGTATAAACAGAATACCTTTCTTTTTCATAACGTGCCTATCTTTGTTAACTTAAAAGTAAAAACGCAAAAGTCAAAACTACAATTAAAAATTTAAAACTTTTGTTCCCCGGGCTTTCTGCTTTTTAAATTTTAACTTTTGAATTTTGGTTTTACCTTTTTACTTTTGACTTATTCTACATTCTGCGCCTGTTCGCGCATTTTTTCCAGTTCGCTTTTTATGTTTATCACTATCCTGGATATCTTTATGTCGTTTGCTTTTGCGCCGAGCGTATTTATTTCCCTGTTCAATTCCTGCAATATAAAATCAAGCTTCCTGCCTGCCTCCTCGCCTGCATCCAGGGCCTTTATTATGCCTTCCAGATGGCTCTTCGCGCGCGTAATCTCTTCTGACACGTCGCACTGTTTTGCGAATATGGCCAATTCCGTTTCCAGCCTGGCCTGGTCTATTGCCTGATTCTTTACTATATCTTTTATCCTGGAATCCAGCTTGCGTTTATACTCGGCTACCACGCCTGGCGCAAGATTTGAGACACTGTTAATATACCCGGAGATCCTGGATACCCTAGTAGAAAGATCTTTATGCAAAGCCTTTCCTTCCCGTTCTCTCATTTTATTACAATCAGAAGCTGCCCTGGTAACCGCCTCTTTTACAGTAGGCCACATGACCTCTATATCAAAACTTTTCTCGTCGTGGACAATAACATCCGTAAAAGAAAGTATGTGCGAAAGTTTGATTTCTTCTTTTGTATTAATCCGTTTTTTAATCTCGGACAGTATTTTATAATATTTATTCACTGCCTCTTTATCAAATGTTATAGACTCTGATTCTTTTTCAGGCGAACGGTACGAAAGAAAAAGGTTTATCTTGCCTCTTTTTATATCCTTGCGCAGCAGCTCTTTGATCCTGTCTTCCAAAAGAACCAGCCCGTTCGGAATTTTAGAAGAAAGGTCAAAGTACCTGTGATTCACAGCGCGTATCTCTGCTGTAAAGATGCCTGATTTGCCTTTTGCCTCACCTTTCCCAAACCCTGTCATGCTTTTTATCATAATTACACCCAGAGGATTTTCTTTGCTTTCTCAATAGTCACTGTTTTAGTAGGATACAAATTCACTATTATTTCATCCGGCTGAAACCAGAGCTTGATTTCTCTCTCTGCTTCAGCCTCATTGGAAGACGTATGAAGAACGTTTTCATAAAGCCCTTTTGTAGTAATCCTGCCGTATGAGCCTCTGATAGTCGTAGGATCTGCTTCTTCAGGATTTGTCGAGCCTGAAAGCTGTCGTATCTTTGTGATAGCGTCTTCGCCCCAATAAACCATTGCCATGACCTTACGCCTATCGTGCAATTCCCCCTGGATATATTTAATCAATTCTTCGAAAAACGGCTTTTCCTTCATATGCATGTAATGTTCTGCTGCAAGCTCGCGGCTCACCCTTACCATTTTAGCAGCCACTATTTCAAGCTTTGTCTCAGAGAGCCTTGTTAATATGTTTCCTGTTAAAGATTTTTTAAGCCCATCCGGTTTAATTAAAATCAATGCTTGCTGGTTCATGTTTTGCCTCTCAAATGAGCATATCACTTAAGTCGTCCTTCGAACTCCGTAAATCATGTCCTCACTTATCTCTTTGATTTTAAAAGAGTTACAACTCTTTGCAGATCTGCGTCAGAATAAAATTCTATCTCTATTTTGCCGCCTTTTTTGGCTTTTAAAATCTTTACCTTTGTCCCGAATATTTCTCTTAATTCCTGCTCCAAAGAATTAAGATTGGGATCTTTTTCACTATCTTTAGACTTAAGCCTGCCAAGAGCCATCTTTTTTGCATAACTCTCTGTGGCTCTTACAGATAGGTCATCTTTTATTACCTTGGTACATAACCTGATTTGTTCTGCTTCTTTGGTCAAACTTAAGATTGCCTTGGCATGCCCCATTGAAATTGTTCCACGTGAAACATATTCTTGTATTTTAGCAGGAAGATTTAATAATCTAAGGATATTTGTTACTGTCGCTCTATCTTTTCCAATAGTATCAGCTACTTTTTCCTGAGTTATGCCAAATTCATCTTGCAGTCTTTTGTATGCTTTTGCCTGGTCAACAGGGTTCAGGTTTTCTCTTTGGATATTTTCTATTATTGAAAGCTCTAAAGAATCCAGATCGCTGGCCTCCTTAATAATAGCCGGGATTTCTTTATACCCAAGCTTTTTTGCTGCCCTTAGCCGTCTTTCGCCTGCTATCAGCTCATATTCATTATTTTTGAAGCGCACTAAAACAGGCTGAATAAACCCCTTTTCTTTAATAGAAGCTGCTAAGTCATTTAGCGCTTCCTGGTTAAAATTTTCTCTTGGCTGATATTTATTAGCTTTTAGCTTTTCTATGGGAATATTTCTGACACCCTGTTGTATGCTTGATTCCAGCACCTGCAGGCTATCAGCTGCTTGTTTTTCAGGTATCAGGGCTGCTAAGCCTCTACCGAGAACTCTTTTTTCCATGCCTCTTCGTCCTCCAAAATAACTGGTTCTCCAAGTATTTCATTGGCCAGAGAAAGATATGTTTTTGCCCCTATGGAGTGTTTGTCATACAGGTGTATTGGTTTTCCAAAACCAGGGGCTTCGCTTAATTTTATACTACGCGGTATAATAGTCTTAAATACCTTATCCTTAAAAAACCTCTTTGCCTCGTCTATGACCTCGGAAGTAAGGTTTGTCCTGTAATCAGCCATTGTCAAAAGCACCCCCTGTATTTCCAAGTCTTTGTTAAGGTTCGCCCTTACGAGATTGACTGTATTCAGTAGCTGACTAAGGCCTTCTAAGGCGTAATATTCGCATTGAATAGGGATTAACACGGAATTGCAAGCTGCAAGGCTGTTTATAGTCAATATCCCTAGAGAGGGGGGCGAATCTATTAATATAAAATCAAACTCATCTACAATTTCTTTTAAAGCCTGTTTCAGCCTGTATTCTCTGTTCATAAAGCCTACCAATTCTATTTCAGCGCCTGTCAGGTGAACATTTGACGGGATTAGCTTTAATTGAGGCATATTGATTTCCTGCATTGCCTCGACCGGATTTAGATTATTAATCAATATGTCATATATGCTTTTTTCTATTTTTGATTTGTCAAGTCCAAGCCCGCTCGTAGCATTGGCCTGTGGGTCAAGATCTATTACCAATACATTTTTGCCTTTATGAGCAAGATAATACCCAAGATTAACAACTGTTGTAGTCTTGCCAACCCCGCCTTTTTGATTACAAACTGAGATTATTTTACCCATCAAATGAGAACACAACTTACGGAACGTAGTGAACGTAAGTTATTGTTCGAATTTGACCCCCGCACCAATTTATTGTATTACGAGAAAAGTGCAGCTTAAATTGGTGTGGGGGTTTGTTCGCAGACGACCTTCGGTTTACACTTTAGAATGTTCCACGTGGAACATTCTAAAGTGTCTGCTCACTAAACCGTATCATAACCGTATCATTTATGATTTCTTTTTTACTCTAACCTTAGCTAATTTAGTGCCTTGCATACTAAATAAGCCTTTATTTTCTTCTCTAAGAACAGATATCTGAACTTCTGTCTTTTTAAGGCCTAGCCTGGATAAAGCTATTTTTATTGCTTCCTGCACAGTTTTAGCTTCTGCTTCTATCTCATCTTTATTTATCATATTAATTTTATTTTCAGCCATCGTGAATTCCTTAAGCTAATTTTGTCCCCGTTGCTTCGCTTTGCGAAGCAACGGGGACAAAATTCAACGGTGACTATACATTCGCTGCTTTCTTGAACATAAAAAATTGCATTGTGCTTGTTACAAGCGTGCTTGTCAGCCAGTACAGCACCAACCCCGACGGTAAAGAATAAAATATAAACCCAAACATCACAGGCATAATATTTGCAATAAGCTTCTGCTGCTCTGACTGGCTTGAGCCTGTTGTAGACTGGGATATCTTCTGCTGTAATATCATAGCACCTATCATCAAAATTGGCAATAGATTTATGCTGTCCCCCAATAAAGGGATACTGGACCCCAGGCGGAAAAATGCGTCAGGCATAGAGAGGTCTTTAATCCACAAAAAGGTCGCATTCTTAAGCGCGACTGACCTGGACAGCGCATTATAAAGAGCTATAAAAACAGGCATCTGCAAAACCATAGGTAGACAGCCGCTCATAGGATTCACGCTATACTTTTTGTAGAGCTCCATTATTTCTTTATTCAATCTCGTCGGGTTATCCTTATTCTCCTGGCGGATCTTTTCTATGTGAGGCTGGAGTTCCTGAAGCTTCTGCATCGATTTTAAACTCTTGAACGTAAGCGGGTATAAACACAAGTTCATGCAAACTGTGAGCAAGAGTATCGCCACCCCATAGTTATGAAAAATAGAGTAGAAGAATTGCAGTATGCTCAACAAAATCAGGCTTATGCTCGTGAGAAATCCAAAATTCAGCGCCTTTGTGAAGCCGGGATCAATCTTCTCAAGCTCCTTTATCTCTATGGGCCCGACATAAAAATTTATTTTATAAGCCTTTGTCTCTCCGGCCGCGATTTTATCGTCTTCAACAATAAACCCAAGAACCGGTTCTCCTGAAACATTTTTTGTAAACACCCCTTTTGCGTCAAAATCAGGTTTCGCTATTATCGCGTAGTATTTGTTCTTAAGAGCAATCCAGTCAATGTTGTTTTTATACAGCTTATCTTGTGTTAACAGTTTCTTGCCTGTTAATTTTTTAACGCTACCGTCTTTATAATGGATAGCTAGCTCAATATATCTGGTTTCGAACATTTCTTTTTTTGAGATGTTTGAGGCTGTAGTGATGTCAAAAGCCAGGTTTTGAGCTTGGAAAGTTTTGTTTGTGAGCTTTATAACCGTATCAAAACCGTATCTATCGTTTAAAAATGAGATATTTTTCTCTATTTTAATATCTTTGCTATCTAGTGATACGGTTCGCTTATCACTATGTATTGTATAGAGTTGCGAAGATGATACGGTTAATATGCCCTTGCCATCTATAGCTAAAAGGCCTGCTGAAAGCGCTGCTTTTGAAACAAGCAAGACATCGCTCATCCTTTCAACATCCTTTACTAAGATCCTGCTGATAGACCCGTTGGTATCAGTTATATCTAACTCATACATATCAGTAGATAAGCTTTTTGTTACTGCATTCGAAGGCAGATTGCTGACAGGTTCTGTTTCTTTTATGCCGGTATCAATAGTTTTTTCTATAACTTCTTGTTTTTGAAATACCTGCGTTTTTTGAGTTGGGTTTGCTAAGTCAGGGTTTATTTTGGCGAGGATCATCGGGTATACCAGTATCACGATAATCGAGAGCGTCACTGCTAATAAAACTTTTTTTTCCATAGGCTCCTATTTGTATGGGTCGTAACCGCCCTTTGAAAAAGGGTTACAACGCATAATCCTTCCCAGGCCTTTTAATAGGCCTAACATAACACCTTTATCCTCTATTGCACTAAGCGCATACTGAGAACAAGATGGGTGAAATCTACATTGACACAACATCAATGAAGATATGTAGTTATGATAAAATATGATACTATTTTTTACTATATTTTTTAAAAACACCCGCAAGCTCTCTTTCTATTTCTGTTGAAAGCATGTCTTTGGTAATTTTTGTACCTATTATTACAATATCGTTACCTGCTGATAAAAAACAGCTTGTTTTTCTGTAAGCTTCCTTAAGAATGCGTCTTATCCTGTTCCTTAATACTGTTTTTTTCTGATGCAGGACTTTTTTGCAGATAAACGCGGCTTTATTGGTATCGGCGTCGGGCCTTTTAAGAATATAAACATTGACAGGTCCGGATTTATAGCAAGCGCCTTTATCAAGAACAGCCTTGATAGCGTCGCTTTTTTTCAGGTGCTCTTCTCGTGAAAAAGAGTTTAAGCTCATTAACTTGTAAGCTTGTGTTTGCCTTTTTGGCGTCGGCGTTTTAGAACCTTCCTGCCTGATGCAGAGGACATCCTGGCCCTGAATCCGTGTTTGCGCTTCCCTTTTCTAAGGCTTTTTCTGGTAAGATGTTTTTTCATTTTCTCCTCATTTTAAGTGCTTTATTATAACATAACGCTTTTTCTCGTCAAGGACAAAATAGTTTTTTAGCTTCCGATGGTAGAACTATGGGAGCCCGACTCCCCGTGGGAGTCGGGCTCCCATAGTTCTACATAGTTCTAGCATTCTCTCAGTAAAAGATTTATCTTGAAAAGCAGAAAAGCCATGTTATAATGTTGAAAACTTGTGGACAAATTTATGTCTTTTGACGCAGCCAATTTCTGGGACAAGATTCTAGAATATACTAAACAGGAAATAGGAGAGCAGGCCTTTGAAAACTGGTTTACCCAGGCAAAGCTTGCTAGCGTGACAGAAACTAGTATTGTCATCCAGGTTCCTTCGAATTTTTTTAAAGACTGGATCTATGACCATTATAGGGACATCTTAAACATAGCTATCTTGAAAACCGTAGGCAAGGTTTTGCCTGTGACGTTCGAAATAAAAGAAGAGAAGCTGCAAAAATCAGCCAAATCTCTCGGCCAGACATCTGCCGCGCCCCCGGAAAAAATCTCACAGAAAAAACCTTTTTACCTGAATCCAAAATACACGTTTGAAGGTTTTGTGGTAGGCTCTTCAAACCGCTTTGCGCACGCTGCAACGCTTGCCATAGCAGAAGCGCCCGCAAAGGCGTATAATCCTTTATTCATATACGGCGGGGTGGGGTTGGGCAAGACCCATCTGATGCAGGCCGCCTGCCATTATATATCAGATATGCACAGGAATCTGAAATTGTTTTACACCACAAGCGAGAGCTTTACAAACGAGCTCATAAACGGAATACAAACAAGGACCACTCAGAAATTCCGCGAAAAATACAGAAACGTGGACGTACTTTTGATAGACGACATCCATTTTATAGCGGGTAAGGATGCCACGCAGGAAGAGTTTTTTCATACGTTCAACGCTCTTTACGACGGCCACAAACAGATCGTGCTTTCGAGCGACCGGCCGCCCAAAACCATCCCGGGCCTAGAAGAAAGGCTCGTGTCCAGGTTTGAATGGGGGCTTGTCACAGATGTGCAGCTGCCTGATTTTGAGACCCGCATAGCCATACTTAAAAAAAAGGCGGAGCGCAACGGCTCAAAGCTTCCGGATGATATCCTGTATTTTATCGCGGAAAAAATAAAAACTAATATCAGGGAACTGGAAGGTGCGCTTATAAAATTAATAGCATACTCTGCTCTGGAAAATAAAAAAGTGACCCTGGAACTCGCCAAAGAAATACTCAAAGACGCAGGATCCGAAGACTCTAAAAAAATCACTATGGAACTTATCCAGAAAAAAGTTGCTGATTATTTTGACATAAAGCCGTCTGATATGAAGACTAAAAAACGTACCAGGCAGGTTGCCTACCCCAGGCATATAGCAATGTACCTGGCCAGGGAAATGACAGGCTTGACCTTGCCGGATATAGGCGGCCATTTTGGCGGAAGGGACCATTCAACGGTTATACATGCCTGCAGCAAGATTGAGGCGGATTTAAAAAAGAACCAGAATGTTAAAAACCTGCTGCAAAAACTGATGTTGGACATAAAAAGTTAGCAGTGTTGATTATTTTTATTTTTTTGTGGATTATTTTTATTTCATAACTATAATAATAAACTTAGGTTTTGGTCTTTTCAACATATCCACAGCGCTTACTATCTAATTCTACTGATTTTTAAATTGGATTAGATAATAGAAAAGAGGGAAGGGTAATGAAAATAAAAATATTAAAACAAGCGTTCTTAAAGAACATCCAGCATGTCCAGAACATAATTTCCTCAAAAAACAGCTTACCTATATTATTAAATATTTTAATAGAGGCGGAAAAGAACAAGGTGGTGCTTACAACCACAGACCTTGATATAGGAATATCTTCGGTGCTTGAAACAGAGGTTGAGGAAGAGGGGGCTATCACAATCCCGGCAAAAAGGTTTAATGATATTATAAAGGAACTGCCGGATGAGGATATCTCTATCAGCACAATGAAAAACAATTCGATGGTAATAAAATGCAGCAAATGCTTTTTTAAGATAATAGGCTTGCCTAAAGAGGAGTTCCCAAAACTGCCGGAGTTTAAAGATGAGCCGAGCGTTATAATAAAACAGGGTGTTTTAAAAAACATGATTGCCATGACGCATTTTTCAATGTCTCACGATGAGACAAGATACGCCTTGAACGGCGCGCTGTTTTTATTTAAAGGTAAAAAACTAGCGATAGTTACTACTGACGGGAAAAGACTGAGCCTTGTAAAAAAGGATATAGAAAAAGACGGTTTAAATAAAGCGATCATTGTCCCTTCCAAAACCATTTATGAATTAAACAGGATCCTGAGCGACGAAGGGGATGTGAAGATTGTTTTCAGCGAAAACCAAGTAAAGTTTGATTTGAAAAATATAACAATTATATCCAGGCTGATAGAAGGCGATTTCCCCAACTACGAACAGGTTGTACCCAAAGAGCTCCAGGAAAAGATCATTATTCAGAGAGGCTTGTTTCTGGATGGAATAAAAAGAGCCGCGCTTCTTACTACGCAGGATTCCCAGTCTGTAAAATTTGAAATCCTGAAAAACAAAATCGTGGTTTCAAAATCAAGCCCTAATATAGGCGAGGTGAGGGAAGAGATGGACGCTGTTTATAAGGGCCACGAGATTACGGTCGGTTTTAATCCGGGCTATATAATGGACGCTTTAAGGGTTATACCGCAGGATGAAATAGCTTTAGAGGTTTTCGGGCCGGACAAGCCTGCTGTTATAAGAATAGAGGATTGGTTTTTGTATCTGGCTTTACCGATGCAGCTTATATGACGAGAAAAAAAGGCAGTAAGCCGGAAGACATTGGCGGGGTAATAAACCAGGTAATAAAAAAAATAGACGCAAAGACCCATGGTCAAAGAGAAGATGTTGTAAAGGCGTGGCAGGATGCGATTGACGAGGACGCAGCCGCCCACACAAAGCCGGTTGCGATTAAAAAGAATATCCTTACAATAGAAGTGGATAGTTCGGCCTGGCTGTATGTTTTGAGCTTAAAGAAAAAAAGCATTCTAGCGGCAATGCAAAAAACAGTCGGCAAAGAGAAGGTAGAAGACATAAGATTCAGGATGGGGGAAATAAGTTGAAGTCAAAAGGCAAAAGTAAAAAGGTAAAACCAAAATTCAAAAGCAGAAAGCCTGAAAAATAAAAGTTTTAAATTTTTAATTGTGGTTTTGACTTTTGCGTTTTTACTTTTGAGTTAGCGTAATAGCTTTAGAGGTTTTTATATGCCAAAGCAAGAAAAGTACGATGCAACGACTATACAAGTATTAGAAGGAGTAGACGCGGTCAGAAAACGGCCGGCTATGTATATAGGCGACATATCCAACCGCGGGCTCCACCACCTCGTTTATGAAGTCGTGGACAATTCTGTGGACGAAGCAATGGCAGGCCATTGCAAAAATATTATCGTGACCGTGCACGTGGACAACAGCGTTACTGTCAGTGATGACGGCCGTGGCATTCCCGTAGACATCCATAAAGGCGAAAAAAAACCGGCAGTTGAAGTGGTCCTTACCACTCTGCACGCAGGCGGCAAGTTTGACCACCGCTCTTACAAGATATCAGGAGGCTTGCACGGAGTCGGCGTAAGCGTTGTAAATGCGTTGAGCGAATGGCTTGAGGTGGAGGTTAAAAGAGACGGCAAGGTCCATCACCAAGAATATGGAAAAGGCAGGACCGCCTCAAAACTTACAGTAGTGGGCAAGGCAAAAACAACAGGCACAACGGTTACTTTTAAAGCAGACAAGGAAATTTTTGTTAACTGCCCCATAGAGTATTCTTACGAAACCCTTTCCACCAGGCTCAGAGAGCTCGCATTTTTAAACAAGGGCCTCAAGATCAAGATAATAGACGAACGGTCTGATAAGGAAAACGAATTCCAGTTCGAAGGCGGCATCGTATCGTTTGTAGAATATCTTAATAAAAATAAAGAAGCGCTTCACAAAAAGGTTATCTATTTTGAAGGCGCCAAAGATAATGTTACATGCGAGATAGCCCTTCAATATAATGATGGCTACAGCGAGAATATATTTTCTTTTGTAAATAATATAAACACAATAGAGGGCGGTACTCATTTGAGTGGTTTCAAGTCTGCTCTCACAAGGGTTGTAAACCAGTATTGCAAAAATAAGAACATGCTTAAGGAATCAGATGTATCTATAGCAGGCGAAGACATAAGAGAAGGCCTGACAGTTGTTATTAGCGTCAAGGTTCCGAATCCCCAGTTTGAGGGCCAGACAAAGACGAAGCTTGGCAATAGCGAAGTAGAAGGCATTGTTTCCTCTATTGTGAATGATTCCCTGTCCGCATATTTTGAAGAAAACCCTTCGGTTGCTAATAAGGCAATTGAAAAAGCCATACTCGCAGCCAGGGCCAGAGAAGCTGCCAGAAAAGCAAGAGAGCTTACTAGACGTAAAGGCGCCCTGGATTCCATGGCATTGCCAGGAAAGCTTTCTGATTGTTCTGAAACAGACCCTGCTATCTGCGAGATATATATAGTTGAAGGAGATTCAGCAGGTGGTTCTTCAAGGCAAGGCAGAGACCGCAGGTTCCAGGCAATATTGCCTATAAAAGGCAAAATTTTAAACGTTGAAAAGGCACGGCTTGACAAGGTCTTGAGCAATGAGGAAATACGCACCATCATAAGCGCCCTTGGCACAGGTATAGGCGAAGAATTTGACATGTTAAAGTTAAGATATCATAAGGTTATACTTATGGCTGATGCTGATGTAGATGGTTCGCATATCAGGACCCTGCTTTTAACGCTTTTCTTCAGACATATGCAGCCATTGATAGAAAAAGGCCATATATACATAGCCCAGCCCCCTCTTTACAAGGTTAAAAGAGGCAAGCGCGAAGAATATATAGAAACAGAAAAAAGAATGAACGAGCTTTTATTTGAACTTGGCACAGAAGGCCTTGCGCTTACAAGACAGGGAGACAAGAAAGAATTTAGCGGCAATGGTTTGAAAGAACTGTTACAGTTGGTCTTGGAGTTTGAGAGGCTTTCTTCCAGCATAGTCAAACGTGGAGTGGACTTATCAAAATATATAGGTTTAAGACATCAAAAGACCAAAAAACTACCCATTTTTATGATAAAAGTGGAGGGAAAAGCCCAATATTTATATGATGATGAAGAACTGGCAAAGGCATCAAATAAGAGGGAAAAAGAACTTGGCAAGGATGTTGCAATAGACGAAAAAGCCCTGAGCGTGGTAGAATTTTATGGCACTAGAGACCTGGAAAAGGTCCTGGACAAAATAGAAAAGCTTGGTTTTGATATTCTGGAAGAGGCCAATATCCAGCCTGTTGAAAAGGATAAAAAAGACAAAAAAGAAAAAAAGAAGCCTTACAAGATTATGTCGGAAGACAAAGAAGTAAAAGAGTTGGGTACGCTTAAAGCATGTCTTGACTACGTGCGGGAGATTGCTAAAAAAGGGCTTACTATCCAGAGGTATAAAGGTCTCGGAGAAATGAATCCTGAACAGCTTTGGGCAACTACGATGAATCCGGAAACAAGGACTCTGCTGAAGGTTACCATGGAAGACTCTGTAGAGGCAAACGAAATGTTCACAGTTCTTATGGGCGATGCTGTTGAACCAAGAAGAACTTTTATAGAGAAACACGCGTTAGAGGTTAGGAATTTGGATATTTAGAAAAGTCAAAAGGCAAAAGTAAAAAGGTAAAACCAAAATTCAAAAGTTAAAATTTAAAAAGCAGAAAGCCCAGGGAATAAAAATTTTTAATTTTTAATTGCAGTTTTGACTTTTGCGTTTTTACTTTTGGGTTAGCAAGGTTTTTTGGAGTTTTATATTATGTACGCGCAAAATGAAAAAATAGTTCCTGTTTACATTGAAGATGAGATGAAAGCCTCGTATATAAGTTACGCCATGAGCGTAATTGTGGGAAGAGCCTTGCCTGATGTGCGCGATGGCTTAAAGCCTGTCCATCGAAGAATTCTTTATGCGATGAGAGAGCTTGGGCTTGAGCATTCCAAACCTTACAAGAAATCAGCCAGGATCGTCGGAGAAGTGCTTGGCAAATATCATCCGCACGGCGATACAGCTGTATATGATTCCTTAGTCAGGATGGTCCAGGATTTTTCTCTTAGATATCCTCTCATAGACGGTCAGGGCAATTTTGGGTCGGTTGACGGAGACATGGCCGCTGCTATGCGTTATACTGAAGCGCGCATGGCTGCAATTGCCGATGAGATACTCACTGATATAGATAAAGACACGGTAAAATTCACCCCTAATTTTGACGAAACCCTGGAAGAGCCCACAGTATTGCCAGCCAGGCTCCCGAATTTATTGGTAAACGGTTCGAGCGGAATTGCTGTAGGCATGGCAACAAATATCCCCTCTCATAATCTGAGCGAGATAGTGGATGCAATAGTAGAATTGATCAATAACCCCGAGGCTGCCATAAAAGACCTCATGAAGATTGTCAAGGGCCCGGATTTCCCCACAGCCGGCATTATATGCGGCAGGGAAGGCATAAAGAATGCGTATGAAACAGGAAGAGGCCTTTTGAAAATTCACGGCCGGGCAAGCATTGAAAAACAAAAGCAGGGCAAAGAAGCGATAATTGTCACAGAGATTCCGTACCAGGTAAATAAATCAAAGCTCATAGAAAATATAGCTGGCCTTGTCCAGGATAAAAAGATAGAAGGCATTTCTGATATAAGGGATGAATCTGACAGAGAAGGCATGAGGATTGTCATAGAGGTAAAGCGCGATCAGAACGCGGAAATAATCCTGAACCAATTGTACAAGCACACCCAGATGGAAGAGAGTTTTGGCATTATCATGCTGGCGCTTGTTGATAATAAGCCGAAGGTTTTGAATTTAAAAGAAATTTTAGAGGCATACATAAAACACAGGAGAGAAATTGTGCGCAGGCGCACCCAGTTTGAGTTGAATAAAGCTGAAAGGCGCGCCCATATATTGGAAGGCCTCAAGATAGCGCTGGACCACCTTACCCAGATCATAAAGACCATAAGAGAATCAAAGGATCCAAAGGTTGCTCTGGCAGCGTTAATGAAAAACTTTGACCAGAGCGAAGTCCAGGCCCAGGCAATACTTGAAATGCAGTTACAGCGCCTGACCGCACTTGAACGGGACAAGATAGAAAACGAATATCTTGAGCTTATAAAGAAGATAGAGATGTATAAAGCAATCTTAAAGAACGAAAAAAAGATTCTGGAAATAGTTAAAGACGAAGCTGTTGAGCTTAAGAAAAAATATGGCGATGAGAGAAGGACAGAGATAGTAGGCAAGGTCGAAGATATTGAAATCGAAGACCTTATTGAAGAAGAAGACATGGTTATCACTATAAGCCACGCAGGGTATATTAAAAGGCTGCCGGTCGGCTCTTACAGGAAACAGAAAAGAGGCGGGGTGGGTGTTACAGGCATTGATATGAAAGAAGAGGATTTTGTAGAGCATCTTTTTGTCGCCTCCACGCATGAATATATTTTATTTTTCACGAATAAAGGCAAGGTATATTGGCTTAAGGTCTATGAAATACCGCAGGCCGGCAGAGCTGCAAGAGGCAAGGCAGTTATAAATCTGCTGCAGCTGGAGCAGGACGAGACTATATCTTCTTATGTCAGAGTAAAGGAATTCAAAGAAGGTAAATTTCTAGTAATGGCAACTAAAAACGGCCTTATAAAAAAGACAGATCTCATGGCTTATTCCAACCCTAGAAAAGGGGGCATCATAGGCATTACAGTTGAAAAAGATGACGAGCTTATAAAAGTAAAATGGACAGAAGGCAACCAGGATATATTTATCGCCACAGAGCAGGGCAAGGCCATACGTTTTTCTGAATCGCAGGTAAGGGATATGGGCCGCTCTGCAATGGGAGTAAGAGGCATAAGGCTTGGGAAGAAGGACAGGGTAATCGCAATGGAAATCGTAGTGCCCACAGCCACTATCCTTACGGTTACCTCCCAGGGGTTTGCAAAACGCACTTCTGCTGATGAATACAGAAAACAGTCCAGGGGCGGCAAAGGCATAAAGAATGTGAATGTTACGAAGAAAAACGGCGAGGCAGTGGGCCTTAAGATGGTCAATGAAGATGATGAGCTAATGGTCATTACGCAAAAAGGCATGATAGTCCGCTGCCCTGTTAAAGATGTGCGGGCTACAGGCAGAAGCGCCCAGGGCGTCCGCATAATAAGACTTGATTCCGGCGACGACGTTGCTTCAATTGCCCGCGTATCGCCTGAAGAACGAGAGGAAAACCAAGCCGAAGCCTAGCGCCACTTTTTTACGTCCCCATCGTCTAGCCTGGTCTAGGACATCAGATTTTCGATCTGACGACCGGGGTTCAAATCCCCGTGGGGACGCCAATCTCACCGACGATAAAACCTAAAAAGCATTACTATCAGTTTATACCAATTATCACCAATTTGAATGAATTATAGACACTATTTGGACACCAGCGATAAAGTTTAGAGTTGCTATTTATAGTACCCTCTTGTAAAATAATAAATTGCAAGGTAGTAATTTTCACAGGTCACTCCGAAAGGAAGATGGCTTAAAGCTCCTCATGATGAATGGGTGATGGTATTAAAAGGGGAAGGGAAGTCAAGGTTCTCTAAAGATGATCGTCTGATCAAGTTAAAAGCAGGAGATCATGTCTTGATTTCTCGAAATACTCTTCATCGCGTGGAATGGGCATCTCTAAAAGAGAAGACAATATTGTTGGCAGTGCATGGTTTATCAAAAGGAGGTAAAAATGAAACATAAATACCTGTTTATTCTTATAATTATTTCTTTGGCCATATCTATAGGATCTGTCTATAGCGAGGGGCAGTCTAGCGAGCCTATTATGGTCCTAAGAGAGGCTAAAGAATCTGGTACAAATAGCGCTGCTGTAGAAGCTAAATTAATAGATGATATTATGGAAGTAAAGATAACAGCTAGGATATACGGCTCAAAACCAAGGATCTATAATGCACTTATTGTTGGGCCAAAATTAGGGCGTTTAAGCATAGAATCCAAGGAAGTGCTTACTCAGACTCCAGGAGAAGAAGCCCCTTACCCAACCACAGAACGCAAAGCATTTATAAGCTTTGCACCTTCCAGTAAAACAAAGGCATTAAAAGGCACTCTTACCAGAGAATTGGTAAGGTTTAAGATTCCCAAAGACAGGATAGTGCGCGGCAAGATATATAAACTATGGGTGCAGATAGAAAGTATGCAGTCAGGTGGTTCGTATCGGACTTTTGAATTTGAGCTGAAGAATTTTGCGGAGTTGATCCTGAAATAGATTTTTCTAAACACTATTAGGGGTATGCATGCTTAACGCTACAGGTTTTACTTTTGCTAATCTTATTGCTGGGTTTATTTTTTTGGTGCCGATATTTATGTTTGTCGTACCGTTTATTCATAGAGATATTGAGCTATATTTTTCTTTAAAATATGCCTGTGATTATCTGTTAAATAATTACTCCATCAGGAAAGAGACATATTTATTGTGTTCTATATAATAGGCTTGCGTTAAGAGATAGAGTTGTAACATATACAGCTTAGCGCAGCCACATAACTCTCTGCCCAAACGGTACCCATCCAAAAGCGAAAATATAACCATGTCAAAGGTTTATTTTAGTCACTATTTGGACACCAGCGATAGAGTTTAGAATTGACTTATAGCCTAACCTGCTGTAAAATAACAAATTATAAACATGCGTTTCTACCAGGACATCAGATTTTCGATCTGACGACCGGGGTTCAAATCCCCGTGGGACGCCAGTAAAATAACCCCTCGTATTTACTTACGGGGTTTTTTATTTGCACCGAATTTGAAACAAAAGTACTTGTGGGTCGCTGAAAAACAGCATATAATATAAAATGAAAATGAAGATTTTTTTTAGAAGAATACAAGAAATCATTCAGCTTATTATTAGAATAATCCAGAAAATTTTGCTGACCGTATTTTTAATTATTTTATATTTTATTGGTTTTGGGTTGACTTTATTTTTTATGTTATTTTTTAAGAGAAATATTTTATGCAGAGAACCCGATTCTTCCAACACCTTTTGGAGCGAAGCAGAAGATTATGATGCTAATCTTGATAATAGCATGCGGTAGCCCAAACAAATGCGGGGGTATTTTATGAAAAAAATTATTTTTATCGCAAAAGAGTTTTTTTATTTAATCAAACGCTATAAGGCAGCATTTTTAATCCCAATTCTTATCGTGCTTTTGCTTTTAACTTTTTTAGTTTACTATATTGGCCCAGCTGTTATAACTTCATTTATTTATGCCGGTTTCTAGAAAATTTCTCAACTAAATTGCAGTAGAAGAAATACTGAAGATATGAATATATTAGGGGTATCTTGTTTCTATCATGATTCAGCAGCTTGCCTAATTAAAGATGGGGTAATCGTGGCGGCGGCTCAGGAAGAAAGATTTAATCGCATCAAGAATTCATGCGAATTCCCGATAAACGCGATCAATTTCTGCATTCAAAAAGCGGGCATTACATTCAATGATATCGATTACGTCGGTTTTTACGAAAAACCATTTTTTAAATTTTATAGAGTATTATCAAATCATTTGAAAGATTGGCCGTTTTCCTTTTCAAATTTTTTGGATACGATGCCAAAATGGCTCCAGGATAGATTAATAATACCGCTGATTTTGGAAAAAGAGATTGGTTTTAAGGGCAAGGTTTTATTTATTAAACATCACCTGTCCCATGCATCTAGCGCATTTTTAGTTTCTCCTTTTGAAGAAGCAGCCATTTTAACATGTGATGGGGTAGGTGAATGGGCTACGCTGACTTGCGGTTTTGGCAGAGGCAACGATGTGAAAATTTACAAAGAGCTGCGCTATCCTAACTCTTTAGGTTTATTATATACGGCATTGACTGCTTATCTTGGTTTTGCTGCAAATCAGGAAGAGGGGACGGTAATGGCATTGGCTGGCTGCGGCAATCCCGGTTATCTTGATAAGTTCAAAAAAATTTTTAATGTAAAACCGGACGGTAGTTTTATTATCGATACTAGCTATTTTGGGTTTAATAAGGGCTCCAAGATGTATAGCCGAAAATTTATAAAGACCTTTGGTAAGGATAGAAAATCTGGCGATAAAATTGAGGAGAGACATCGGGATATAGCAGCGAGTCTTCAGAAATTTGTTGAAGAAACATTGATTAGCATTGCAAGGGCTCTTCATAATGAAACAAAAATGGATAAGCTGTGTCTTGCAGGAGGGTCATTTCTAAATTGCGTTGCGAATAATAAAATTCTTGAAGAAGCTTCTTTTAAAGAAATTTTTATTCAGCCGGCTGCCGGGGATGCCGGCGGGGCATTGGGCGTAGCTTCCTATATTTATCATACTATTTTAAAAAAACCGAGGAATCATATTATGACCCATACTTACCTTGGCCCTGAATTTTCAGCAACCGAAATAAGAAGGGCCTTGTTAACCAATAATTTAAATTTTCAGGAGTTTGATGAAAGCGGATTAACTAAAAATATCGCAGAGAAATTGGCGAATAATGAGATCGTAGGATGGTTTCAGGGCAGAACAGAGTTTGGGCCTAGGGCCCTGGGCAACAGGTCCATTTTAGCTAACCCGTGTAATCCAAATATTAAAGGATTGTTAAATTCTAAAGTAAAGAAAAGAGAACCGTTTAGGCCTTATGCCCCTGCAGTGTTAGAAGAAAGGGCTAATGAATTTTTTGAAATGCGCTGTAAATCCCCATTCATGTTGTTAGCCCCTAAAATAAAGGCCGAAAAAAAAGGACTTATACCCGGGGTAACTCATGTTGACGGAACAGCCAGGGTTCAAACCGTAGGTAAAGACACGAATCAGAGATTATGGCAGTTAATCAAAGAGTTTGAAAATATAACCGGAATACCAATGATAATCAATACTTCTTTTAACTTAAGAGGCGAACCCATTGTTTGCACCCCGGAAGATGCAATAAACAGTTTTAAGAAAAGCGAAATGGATTGTCTTGTATTAGGGGATTATGTGATTGATAAGAAAACATAGATGAAAAAAGTAAAACAGGTTATCCTAGTCTTTTTTATCGGATCGATCGCGGCTTTATTATTGCTGGAAATCAGCCTGCGTATTGCAGGCGGAAGTTTTCAGAGGGGCCTTGAATCTAAAACAGAATCTCCGGCCCGTAAAGAAGAAAACCTCTATACCATATTGTGCTTGGGCAATTCATATACTCTAGGTGCAGGAGCCCCTGAAGGAGAAAGCTATCCCGACCAATTACAAAGGCTGCTTGATAAAGAGGCTAAGGGGAAGAAAATCAGGGTTAAAAATGGCGGGGTGAGTGGACAAAATTCAGCGGAGTTATTAGAGCTTCTGGAATACAACATTAAAAAGACAAATCCGAATCTTATTATCCTTCAAACAGGGCAGACTAACTACATGAATCAATATAAATACACTACATATCTAGCAAGGGAACATGGTACCAGCGCGATCCCTAAAAAGTTTATTTTCGCTTCAAATGATTTTTTATATAAAAGCCGTGTTTACAGGTTAGCGCAATTATTGACTAGTAACGTAAAGGAGAAAATAAAAGTATCATCACAGCGCAAAAGAGATTACGTTTATTTCCAATTCGAGAACGAGTATCGTGAAGCTACAGACTGGATACAAACAATGAAACATAGCCCGGCAACAGGTAAAGAGCGTTATATTGACCCGGAAAAAGCCGAACAGTTGATAAATTTGTTCACTAAACGCATGAAACTTATTCCTAAAGATACGGAAAGTTATGCTCGGATAGAGCAAGTCTATTTGTTACAGAAAAAATACGCAGAAGCAATAAAATGGTTTATTAAAGGAATCAAGGCATCTCCTTCCCTTGGGGGTGTAATACTAAACAGGAATTATCGCTACTTTAGAAGAGCATATAACGAATCAGGCGATAAAGAACTAAAAAAGGCGGCAGATAAGTTTATCAGAGAATTTAGCAAATCAAATCCCGGATATGCGGAGATTTTTTTATTTTT
>JAHJGB010000051.1 GCA_018824725.1 Candidatus Omnitrophota bacterium | reverse complement strand
TTTTATTGAGCATAGATGGCTTCACGGAATAAAAGGCTTTGTAGCGGAAGAGGCATATGCAGTGCCTATCGGAGAAGCGAAGAAAACAAGAGAGGGTAAAGATGTGACAATCATAGCGTCTTCCTATATGACGTTAGAGGCGTCAAGGGCTGCTGAATTACTCTCTCATGATGATATAGATGCGGAGGTCTTAGATTTAAGAACGATCAAGCCGTTAGACGAATCCGCTATTATTCGTTCAATAGAAAAAACACATAGGGTGATTGTAGTTGAAGATGCGTGGCAGAGTTTTGGCGTATCTGCTGAAATCCTCGCGCTTATCTCAAAGAAATCTTGGGGAACGCTGAAATGCGCTCCTTGCCGTCTTACTTTTCCGGATGTCCCTACTCCTACGAGTTGGGCGCTGGCAAATCATTATTATCCTAAGGCGCGCGATATTGTTGATTCAGCCAGAACGATGTTCGGATTGCCATTGTTATCCGATAAAGAGCTTGGTATCTTTCCTGACACGCCAATGGATGTCCCGGATAAGACTTTTAAGGGCCCTTTTTAATATGATGATGAAGCCTAGAAAAATTGAGAAGATACTTTTAACCCAGCCGAATTACGCCTGGTTTTCCAAAAGGACGTGGCAGTTTCCGCCTTATACATTATGTCTGTTAAAAGCCGTAATTAAAGACCATGCGAAGGTTGTGGTGTTTGACCCGAATTTTAAGAACTTATCCGAAGCAGAAACCGTAAAGTTTTTAAAGAAGGCCAATCCTGATTTAGTCGGGGTAAGCTCGATTTCAACCGAATATTTTAATGTTACCCGGCACATGATAGCCCTTATTCGCGAATGCCTTCCTCAGGCCGTGATTGTCCTGGGAGGGGTGATTCCTACTGTTATGACCGAGGAGGCAATGAAAGACAGGAATGTTGATTATTGGATCATTGGCGAAGGGGAACTCTCTTTTCCCCGCTTAGTTGAAAAATTACGCAAAGGCTCAAAAGATTTTTCTGATATCAGCGGGTTGGCTTATTGGCAGGGCACTATGCCGGTTATCAGCAAGATGGAATTTATCAGTGATTTAGATAAAGTTCCTTTTCCGGACTATTCGTCTATTGCCGAGGCTACCCTGCGTGACTATGGAAATATTAAATTTAAGTACGCCCCGGGACTATTGGTTCGGAATTATCCATCAGCTGTTACCATTACTTCCAGAGGCTGCCCCTATAGGTGCATATTCTGCGCCGGCAGGACCGTAAGCGGAGCAAAGGTGCGGTTCAGGAGTGCGGAAAATGTGCTTAAAGAAATCCATGATCTATATAATCAGGGTATCAGGGAGGTGATTTTTCTGGATGACCATTTCCTGGCGGACAGAAAACGCGCGGTAAAAATAATGGAAGGCATCCTTAAGAACTACAAAGATTTGACCTGGAAATGCGTTAACGTGACTGCGTGGCTTCTTGACGAGGAAATCTTGAAGCTTATGTATAAAAGCGGTTGCACTTATATAACTGTTTCTATTGAATCCGGAAACCAAGACGTGCTTAATAATATCATCAAAAAACCTATCCGTCTCGACAGGATCCCGGAGAAGCTTAATTTTGCCAAATCTATCGGGTTTGATGTTATCGCTAATTTCGTTATCGGGTTCCCAGGAGAGACATGGGAGCAGATACGCGATACGGTCAGATACGCTGAGAAACTCAACGTTGATATCGCCAACTTCCATATAGCGACTCCGCTTCCTCAGACCGAATTAATGGAGATCTGCTTGCGGGATAAACTGCTCCCGGGGGATTATCTGGAAAACATCTCCAACTATTCCGGATACGGAAAAGGGTTGATCTCTACCAAGGAATTTACTCCTTTTGAATTGGAAGTATTGAGGTCCTTCGAGTGGGATAGGATAAATTTTTCCTCTGTCGAAAGAAAGAAGGCGATCGCCAGAATAAACGGGATAACCATGCATGAGCTGGAAGACTGGCGGGAGAATACCAGAAGGAATCTGGGAGTAAACAGCATGGTCAAGAATATAATGACTTCGCCAGATAAATAAGATAAGGATATGACGTGATTTTAATTGTAGGGGCATCCGGCTTTATAGGCACTAAATTTTATCATTATTTTAAGGAAAATAAGGTTAGCGTAAGAGGAACATATTTTTCAAAAGCAGGCGACTTAAATAAAGAAGACAGGATTTATCTGGATCTAAAAAATGGAAACATAGAGGAGATCAAGGGGTTAAAAAATTTGAGGCGTATTATTTTTTGTCACGGCATATCAGATATAGAGATCTGCAGGGATAAGAAGGATTTATCGCATGCTGTAAATGTAATTAATACCATAACATTGCTTAAATATTGCAAAGATTTAAATATTACGCCTATTTATTTATCTACAAGCATGGTTTTTGACGGGGAGTCTGAGCTGCCTAAAGAATCCGATGATTTAAAGCCGGTTTCAGAATATGGAAAACAAAAACTGGAAGTAGAAAGATTTATAATTAATAATTTTGACAAATATATAATATTAAGATTAACAAAGGTATTTGGCGTGGGAAAATGCGATAACACTCTTTTTACCGCATGGCTTGATAAGCTTATGAAAAAAGAAAATATAATAGCGGCTTCGGATGTTTTTATTTCGCCTGTTTATGTTATGGATGTCTTGAGCATGACGGATTTTCTGATAGAGAACAATCGTTCCGGCGTTTATAATCTCGGAGGCAACGAGATATTAAGAATATCTGATTTTGCAAAAAAATTAACCATATTTTTTAATTACGATTTAGCCTGCATTAAAGAGGTATCAATAAACGATTTTGGTTTTCAGGAAAAACGCCCTAAATTTAACAGCGTTGATTCAACAAAAATACGCAGGGATTCCGGCGCGAGGATTACCGCAGTTGATGATTGTTTTAAATTAATAGCCGATAACTATAAAATCACTATAAATTAATCTTATGAATCAAAGCAGAGAGGAATGTTAATATGAAAAAAATACAAAAGGCAAAGGAACGTCAATACGATGTTCAATTTGAAGCAATAAAAAATAAAGGCGCTGTAAAACTTGGCCCAACAGCCAGCCATCTTTGGAGGAATGATCCGCGCCACGTGTCCTTTTTATTGGCAAGGTATAAATTCTGCGCGAAAATG